>NZ_SZZN01000002.1 GCF_006125015.1 Roseovarius arcticus | reverse complement strand
TTCGAATTCCTCTAAATTGCGTCACGGATGAGCGGACAGGTCATGCAATGCGATCCACCGCGTCCACGCCCAAGTTCTGATCCGGGGATCGTGATGACCTCGACGCCCGCTTTGCGCAGAAGTGTGTTTGAATCGACGTTGCGCTCGTAGCCGACGACAACGCCGGGCTCCAAGCAGAGCAGGTTGTTGGCATCGTCCCATTGCTCGCGGGCGGATTCGTAGGCATCGCCTCCGGTGGACACCGTGCGCAGTTTCTTGAGCCCAAGGGCTTCGGCCACGACCGCCAGGAACGGCTTCGTTTCTACCTCGACTGCAATATTGTCGTCTTTGCCTTGTCGCAGGCTGGTGCAGCGGATGGCATCTGTCACCTCGGTAAAGACGGTTGCAAGATCTCGGTCGCAGAAGGTGAACACCGTATCAAGGTGCATCGCACTGCGCGATTTAGGGAACTGGCACGCGATAACCCGGGTAGCACCGCCCCCTGCAAACAGGCCACGGGCGATTTGACCGACAGCTTGCGGTGTGGTGCGCTCGCCCATGCCGATCAGGACGGTACCATTACCTATGGGCATGACATCGCCGCCCTCAACCGTTGCAGGGCCGTGGTCCTGTCTTGGATCACCCCACCAGATCGGAAAGCCTGCATCCTTGAAGTCGGGGTGAAAGCGATAGATCGCGGCGAGGTTTAATGTCTCCAACCGTCGTGCGGGCCAGTGCATTGGGTTCAGCGTCACGCCGCCATAGATCCAGCAGGTCGTGTCGCGGGTGAAAATGTGGTTGGGCAGGGGGGGCAGGATGAAATCAGCGGGCTCCAGCATAGGGGCCAGAACACCTCTTTCGGTTATCGGTAATTCTGCCCGGCTCATCCCTCCAATGAGGATCGTAGAGAGTAGATCGGCGTTGATCTCCATCAGATGGGCCATCAGATCGTCAGCAAGACCGACGCCCACTGTGTTGTCGCTTATTCGCACCTCGAGTAGCCAGCGGCGGGCTTCCATGTCGGCCAATGTCTCGGCCAAAAGCTGGCGCAGAAATACGACCTCGACCCCGCGATTGCGCATCGCATCAACGAAAGTCATGTGCTCGATCCGCGCCTGTTTGACCCAAATCACATCGTCAAAAAGCAGTTCGGCGCAATTGGCGGGTGTCAGTCGGGCCATCGCGGCACCGGGTTTGTGCACCAAAACGCGGCGCAGTTTGCCCGCCTCGGAATGGACGCCATAGGTCAGGGTCATGTGGGGGTTCCTCCCATAAGGGCGCCGAGGCTGAGGGCGGCCATGATGATAACGGTGAGACCCAACAGGACGGGCCAGACAAAGCGCAGCCAGCGCTCATAAGGTACGCGGGCAATGGCGAGGCCACCCATGACGACAGCAGACGTCGGCGTGACGAGGTTGACGACGCCTGTGGCGGATTGGAACGCGGTGACGATCAAGCTGCGCTCGACCCCGGCAAAGTCACCGACGGGAGCGAGGATCGGCATCGACAGAACGGCAAGACCGGAGGTTGAGGGCACAAAGAAGGCCATCACAACTTCGATCCAGTACATCACGTTGATGAACACGACATTGCTGAGGCCGGCGACAGTGCCTTCGGCCCAATGCAGGATCGTGTCGGTCATGTGACCTGCGTCCATGACAACGACGATACCGCGCGCGAGCCCAATGATCAGGGCTACGCCCAGCAGGTCACGTGCGCCGCCGACGAAGGCGTCTACCAAACCTTTTTCACCCAGACGTCCGATGAGGCCAATACCGATGCCTGCAAACAGGAAAAGACCGCTCATCTCGGCCATCCACCAACCACCAAGGGACACACCCCAGATCATGACGGCGAAGGTTGCGCCGAATAGAAGCAAGACGATCTTGTGCAAGCCAGTGAAGTCGGTGGTGGCATCCGCAGTGCTGCGGAAATGCACCTCGTTTTCTTCCTTGCGGTCAAAGACGAGTGAGCGCGAAGGATCAGCTTTGACCCGTGCCGCATAGCGCATGACGTAGGCGACGGTTGCAGCGAACGTCAGTGCCAGAATGACGAAGCGGAGCATCAGCCCGTCGGTAAAGGGTATGCCCGCTGCATCCGAAGCGATGACAGTTGAAAACGCGTTCACAGTCGAGCCGAGAACACCTACTCCAGCGCCCAGCAGGATGACGGCGACAGCCGTGAGAGAGTCATATCCGGCGGCGATCATGACAGGGGTCAGCAGGACGTAGAAGGCCAACGTCTCTTCCGCCATGCCTTCTGTTGTGCCGCCGAGGGCGAAGAGACCCATAAGGATTGGGATCATCCATTTTTCCCGGCCTTTGAGCTGCGTCATCGCGCGTTTGATGCCTGCATCAATGGACCCTGTCGCCGTAACTACTCCGATAAAACCGCCGATCATTAGCACGAATAATGCGACATCAATGGCATTGGCCGTATAGCTTCCGGGATCATAGAAACCCGCGATTGGCGCGAGGATGACATCAAAAAAGCCTTGAGGATTTGCATCCGTGAGTGCGTAGGTTCCCGCAACAGGGAGTTCTTTGCCGAGCGCCTCGGATGCCACGCGTTCGTACTGGCCTGCGGGTATCACCCACGTAAGAGCCGCAACAATCACGATGAGCGCAAAAAGGATTGTGTAGGCTGAGGGAAAGCTGAACCGAGGGGTGGTTTCGGGAGCGCGCGTTGTGGGGTTTGCCATTGGGTGTCCTTTTCCAGCACGGCACCGCGAAATGGATCACGGCTGCTGAGACAATGCTAAGCGAGGGGTGCAGGTGGCGGACTGACCGAGGTTAGTGGTCCCGATTGAAATGGGTGCTTTACGTTCGCAGGTGAAGTGGCCCTCGGTCGATTTGCCATTTCGGGCTCATCCCATTGAACGTCTGCGGACACGGCTCTTATTCATTCCATGAAACCAAAAATTCTGACGACACTTAAGACTTATGATCGCACGCAGTTTGCAGGCGACGTCGTTGCTGGTGTCACCGTTGCAATGGTTGCTTTGCCCCTGAGCCTTGCGATTGCAATTGCCTCGGGGGCGCCACCAGAGAAAGGATTGGTGACGGCGATTGTCGCGGGACTTTTGATTTCTCTGCTTGGCGGTAGCCGGGTGCAGATTGGCGGGCCGACAGGAGCGTTTATCGTTGTCGTCTTCGGCGTCATTGCTGAGTATGGATATGATGGGCTCGTCCTTGCGACGTTCATGGCAGGTGTCATCATGCTGGTTGCCGGATATTTCCGGGCCGGAAACCTTGTCGCGTTTGTGCCTGAACCGGTGATCAACGGTTTCACCATCGGGATCGGAATCATCATTGCGACAAGCCAGTTGAAAGACTTTTTTGGTCTGTCGATGGCGCAGCCGCCAGCGGAATTTATTGGAAAAATTGAGGCTCTTTGGGCCAACAAACAGTCGCTGAATGTCCAAGCGCTGGGGATCGGTCTTGCTGCAATGCTGATGATCGTCGGCCTACGCCGCATTGCGCCGAAATTTCCGGGGCTCGTCGTTGCTGTGGGTTTGACGTCGGCCATCGTTGCCGTGGCGACGCTGCCGGTGGACACGATTTTTTCGCGGTTCGGGGCGTTGCCAAGCGCGTTGCCCATGCCCGCGTTGCCCGACATCACCTTTGCACGCATGATCGAATTGCTGCCGTCGGCCATCGTCATCGCGTCCCTAGCGAGTATCGAGTCGCTTTTGTCTGCACTGGTCGCGGACAAGATGATCGGTGGCAACCATAGACCCAATGCCGAAGTGCTGGCACAAGGCTTTGCCAATATTGGTTCGGCCCTGTTTGGGGGCCTGCCTGCGACCGGCGCCATTGCTCGGACGGCGACAAATGTGCGCGCGGGCGGCAAGACGCCTGTTGCGGGGATTGTTCACGCCCTGACCATTCTGTTGGTCATGTTGCTTGCAGCACCTTTGGCCGGATATCTTGCGATGCCGGCACTCGCCGGTTTGCTGATCCTGACAGCCTGGAACATGAGTGAGCCGCACAAATGGCGCGGCTATCTGCAAGCGCGCGCATCGGACCGCGTTCTTCTTTTGCTGACGCTCGTCCTGACCGTGTTCGCGGATCTGACAATCGCCATTGGTGTGGGCGTCTCAGTTGGGCTTGCGTTACGATTGCGGCGACGAGACGCGCCGATTGAGAAAGATTGGACACCTCCTGATCGCTAGATTTACGCCAAACAAAAACAGCGGTTTTTATACGAGCGACACCTCATCGTTGACTATGGACGGCATCGCAAAAAAGCTCCAAAAATGTGCAGCAAGCAAACAGACTGCATCACATTCGGTCCCGATACTATTCCGGTCGTTACTCAGTTCACCGGTGTCTGCTGGTGGGTTAGGCGCAACCATCTGTCGTCGTCTCTCACGTAGGTCGATGTGCACAGCGCTTCATAGATTGGCATGTCACCGCGCTCGGCGGAGACGCGATAGGCCACAACGGCAATGTTGCCTTGCACCGACACATGACGCTCACTCATCACCACGGACCGCCATCGTTGCGCGACATCGGCCTCTCTCCAAAGAGCTTCCCCTTGCAGGATTCCGGCTGGGTAGGGGAAGACAAAGACAGCGTCTTTTGCCGTCATATGGCGGGCGCTGTCAGCACCTTCCGTCCAGAATCGTTCTTCCATGTCCCAAAGTGTTGCGTCGGTTTTCATAGGGTTCTCATTGTCGGATTTACTGTGTAATTGCTCCAGATTGTGTTCAAACGGCGCTGCATTCTATTGGACTTTCGCAAGATTGATGACCCAGCCGAGAATTAGAAAGGCAAGGATGTACCAGTAGAATGGCACACCCTTCGCCAGCGCAGGCAGTCTGGCCACCACGTCTGGAGTGTTTGGACTTGCGGCGACTTTCTTTCTGGGAAGAAGGTCAAGAAGGGTTGAGATAATCTTGCCTTGGTCGCGCCCCTGTGTTGGCACGTCTTTGAAGCGGGTCATCAGTGTATTTAACCTTTTGCGCGCCGGGCCATCCGGCATTGCAGCGAGATCAGACGCCTCTGTCCATGGGTCGACTTCGAGCCTTGCAAGCATTGAAATGACGGAGACATTGATGCCGTTCACGTCCTCCCCAACCGTGGCGCGCAAAAAACGTTCAAAAGCGGGGTCTTGGCCCATTTGATCCATTGTGAGTGTCATCTGATGTGACCTTTCCTGAGAGTGCATGTGCGGATTGGCAGCATGTTGTATGCTGGTCGTCTGACGAAACCGCGTTGCCTTTGGGTTGGCTACGACACTATCTTAGATGATGTTGCCAAGCTTCGGGTTGACCGAAGTCAGCCTCTTTGAACTTTTTTCGATTTTGTGCGCCCTGCACTTGGCTTGCTCACACACTGCAGGTCAGCATCCGTGTTTTAGCTGCAATGACCGCTTCTTCGTCTGTTGGAATAACTATGACGCTGACATCCGAAGCCGTCGATTGGATATGTGCGATGCCCCGCTCATTTGCAGTCACGTCCAGATCCACTCCCAACCATGCAAGGCGTTGGCAAATCAGACGTCGCACCAGTGCAGAATTTTTTCCTATCCCTGCTGTGAATACGATGGCGTCGATCCCGGCCATATCTGTCGCAAGTGCTGTCAATTCACGCGCGGCGCGATAGCAAAATAGTTCTATTGCCTCTTGCGCTTGCGCGGAGGAGTCTGCTTCCAAGACCGCCATGTCATTGCTGATGCCAGACACGCCGAGAAGACCGGATTTCGAGTAGAGCAAAGATGTGATTTGCTCGGACGTTAGCCCTTTTTCCTCCAGTAAGTAGAGCACGACTCCAGGGTCGAGCGACCCGCAGCGGCGCCCCATCACAAGCCCGTCCAGCGCGGTGAGACCCATGCTGGTTGCGACGCTGCGCCGATCTTTCATGGCGCACATGCTGGCCCCGCTGCCCAAATGGGCGACAATCACGCGCCCATCGGCGCGGTCGCCAAGATGCTGGGGCAATGTGCTGGCGATGTATTCATATGACAGCCCGTGAAAGCCATAGCGCAGGATACCCTCATCGGTCAGCGAACGGGGCAACTCCATGCGGCAGGCGCGGAAGAACATTGCGGCGCATTACGAAATTGCAACGAATTTTACCGGCTCTGGCTGGATGAGACGATGACCTATTCCTCGGCCCTCTTTCGCAGCGGCCGGGAGCCGTTGGAACAGGCACAACACCAGAAATACGAAAGCATGGTGGACCAGGTGGGGGCGCAGCCCGGCGATCATGTGCTCGAAATCGGCTGGGGCTGGGGCGGCTTCGCGGAATATGCCGCAGCGGAGCGTGGGTTGCGCGTAACTGGGCTGACGCTCTCTCAAGAGCAGCACGACTACGCGGTGGAACGGATCCGGGCCAGGGTGTTGCAGGATCGCGTCGAGATCAGGATGCAGGACTATCGCGACAATCAGGGACTTTACGACGGCATCGCTAGCATCGAGATGTTCGAGGCAGTCGGCCAGAAATACTGGCCTACCTACTTTCAGGTCGTTCGCGACCGCCTGAAGCCGGGCCGCAACGCCACCTTGCAGATCATCACGGTGCAGGACGCGCGGTTCGAGATCTACCGCAAGCGCGTGGATTTCATCCAGAAACACATTTTCCCCGGCGGCATGTTGCCGTCCCCCGGCGTGCTGCGCGACGAGGTGCACCGCGCCGGATTGCAGGTCCAGCACTCGATTGAGTTCGGCGACAGCTACAGCCAGACACTGCGGCGCTGGCATGACAGCTTCAACGGACGCTGGGACGAAATTAAGCGGCTGGGTTTCGACGACCGATTCCGGCGGATGTGGAATCTGTACCTGACCTCTTCCGCCGGGGCGTTCGAGGGCGGTCACTGCGATGTGACCCAGATCACCATCACTCGGCCCGCCGCCTGAAAACAGGCGGAGACGGTGCATGTCCGGTTTCCTCTCTCGCTGCAGCAGCGCAAGGCTGTTCTACACGAAAGGAAAGTGGACATCAGATACGACATGTACTTTGAAATCTTGTGAACATATATTTTTCAGTGCCTTAGGAAGCAGAAAAGGTTCGACAAGAGAAGCTCCCCGTGGAGGAGTGGACAGTTTCGCCATAGCTTTAATGATGACAACGGGCACCTATGTGCAAAACATGTGCATCTCGAGACTAAGTTGCAGCGCAAAGGCTGCGGCAAATAAATCAACATAAGACCAATTAAGCGGTTCTAGGCGAAAATTGAGCGCGTACGTCTCGGAACGGACACAAGCCGTCAACTGACATGCAAGGCGAAGGTCGCCAGAAGCACGAACAAGGACGCGACAAGAAGCATTCGCGAGCCATCTGATAGTCGATTTGTGGGTCGATCGAAAAGTCATGCCATTGGGCTTTCGATCAAAGCGTGGGTAGTTCACTTGGCAAAATTGGTGCCCGCCTTGTTTGCGCATTATTCCCTTGAGAGTTTCTCGGCCATCTTGGCGTGTTTGGTGTCGAAATGGTTGCGCAGATGGTTTTCGGCATCCGCGTCGAGGTTCGTGCGCAGAATGCGTCCGCCCTTCTTGCTCAGGCGCTCAATGACGCGGTCCGACGCTTCGGTCCGCATCATCATGAACAGCGCGGCTTGACCCGGTTGCAGAGCACCTGAAACGTCTTTCATGAAGTCGTCGTCGATGCCGTAGTCAGAAAGACCGCCTGAAATTGCACCTGCACCGGCCCCAACGGCCAGCCCCAACAGGGGATTGAAGAAGATTAGACCTGCCAGAAGGCCCCAAAACGCGCCACCGGTGGCACCTACGGTCCACATATTGACCATTTGGTCCAGCTTGATGTTCCGGTCCTTGTCCGTCGTCGCGATAACGGCATCGGCAATCTCGACAAGATATTCCTTTGCCATTCCAAAGAGTTCTTTTCGCGCGGCCTCGGCTTTGGCGGGCGTGTCATATGCAACGACAATAAGTTCCGACATTCGATATTCCTTTGTGTAGGGGCCATCATTTCAGTTTCTAACTGTGGCTGAAGATGCGTGATTGTTGGGTCAGTGCGGCTGTGGTCAGGGTCCGTGCTATGACGACGCAATTCCGCTTGGGCTGCCAAACTGTCGCAAATGGTGAAACGCCTCAATCAGGGTCTACGGACAGAATTTCCGCCGGCGATGATCTTATTGATCAGTATGGCGACTGCCTTATGTTCCTCGATCTCAATGTCAGAACCCCCTGCTTTTTCATGCGAGGCGGCTGCATCTTTGAGAACGCCCATGATCTCGTTTTCTGGCAGGACCTTCGCATCGTTCAGCGCAAGGAGCAGCGCTTCGCAGATTGATAAGGCGGCCACACCAGAAGTCGTGCTATGGTTAGACATATTGTTTTTGCCTTTCAGAATTATTGCGCGCGCGCAGTGGGCCTGCGCAGCGGTACACGCAGTCTTTCAAAGATCCTGTACCTTTGGGCTGATCGACATCAGTCGCGGTCGGTTTCGCTTGGATAAGTGACCAACACGATTTGTGGAAAGGGGCCCATGATGCAGATTACGCCACTCGCGCGCAAACTGGGCGCTTTTGTCGCCTTGTCAGAGGCTGAACTGTCCGTGCTGGAAGGCCTGCACAAGCGGCGGCGTAGCTTTGTCGCAGGACGCGATCTGGTGCATCAAGGGCAATCGGATCAGGCTGCGTACATCCTCATTTCCGGCTGGGCCTGTTCCTATAAGCTTTTGGAGGATGGCCAACGGCAGATTGTCGATTTCCAGATCCCTGGCGACTTCCTGGGTTTGCGGAGCGTCGTGTTGCACATCTCGGATCACAGCGTTGAGCCTGTCACTGACATCGAAGTGACTGAAGTGCATGTCTCCGACCTTATACAGGTGTTCTCGAAAACACCCCGGCTCGCAACTGCCGTGCTTTGGGCTGCGTCACGTGACGAGGCAATGGTTGTCGAGCATTTGATCAATATAGGACGTCGCGAAGCGGAGGTCCGTGTGGCGCATTTTTTGTTAGAGTTTGGTGCGAGACTTGCCCTCGTCGGCTTGGGCAGCAAGGCGGGCTATGCTTGTCCTCTGACACAGTATCTAATGGCCGATGCACTGGGACTAAGCTCTGTTCACGTCAATCGGGTCCTGAGAAAGTTGCGCGAAGCTGGAATGGTGACGTTCCGCGCTGGTTTCGTAACGTTTGATGACTATGATCGTCTGGTTGAATTTGCGGATTTCGAGCAGACCTATCTGGACCAGATCGGGCCGTTATTGGCGTGAAGTCGCGGCCAGATTGAGTTGCACTGAAGTGGGGGCAGTATGAGCAAGAAGTTGCGACTGCTGAAATCCTTACAGCCTTCCGTTGTTTAGGGGTGTCATATGGGACTGTGACCACGCTAAGCGGTTGACCTTTTTGATGCTGCGCACACCTAGGTTTTGATCCAGGCCGTGGCGGCGTCTTCGTCGCTGAGATGAAATACCATAAGTTCCACCGGCATGAGCGGTCCCATGACTTTCGATCCGCGCCGTAACCATTCAACGTCTGTGACGAGGGCACATTTTGAGAAACTGAGCGGGTGCTTTAAGCCAAGCCGCAGATCATCCCAGGCGGCGCACAGAGTGATCCAGATCAGTGTGCGCTCCGGTCTATTTCGATTTGATGTGGTCAGCCCGAAAGCGGGGTCGCAATCGCCGCTGCGTCTGGACGTAACGGTCCGGTTCATTTCTAAACGAGGAGACCACCATGGATCACCCTGATATTCCAATTACAGCCAGCTCTCGCCTCCGGACACATATCGATCTTATGGCTGCGCAAGCAGTGGAAGTCGCTCCTGACGCATCGTCCCGGCATTTACACAACGGCCTCGATACGCTGCTGCCACCCGCTGACCTGCACGGGAGTTATACCAATAATCGCCCGCTTCCGACGAAAGGCATCGCGGACCGCCATGCCTACATTGTCGGCAGCGGAATCGGAGGGCTGACTGCCGCCTTCTTCCTGATCCGTGACGGACATATGCCCGGCGAGAACATCACCATCCTTGAATCCCAGCAGATCGAAGGCGGTGCGCTTGATGGGGCTGGCAATGCCGAGGATGGCTATGTCGTGCGCGGCGGTCGCGAGATGGAGATGACCTATCAGAACTTCTGGGATGTTTTCTCGGAGATACCGGCTTTGGAGCTTCCCAAGCCTTTCACGGTGCTCGACGAATTCCGGATCGTGAATGATGCCGACAAGAACTTGTCGAAGGCCCGACTTTTGGAAAAACAGGGCCAGATCAGGGATTCCTCGATCATGGGCCTGAGCAAGTTGCAGCAGCTTGAACTGGTGCGGCTTTTCCTTGCCCGAAAGGAAGACCTTGACGACGTCACCGTTGAAGACTGGTTTAGTGAAGGCTTTTTGAACAGCAACTTCTACATGTTCTGGTGCACGATGTTTGCTTTTCAAAAATGGCACTCCGTGCTGGAAATGAAGCTGTACATGCATCGGTTCCTGCATCTGATGGATGGGCTGAACGACATGACCGCGCTCGTCTTTCCCAAATACAATCAATACGACAGCTTTATCGTGCCCTTGATGGCGTGGCTGAAGGACCGGGGCGTGAAGATCCAATACGACACGGTCGTGTCTGACGTCGAGATGGACAGCGACGTTGAAACCCGGACCACAACGGCAATTCAGTGCCACACGGGCAGCGGCGAAAAGACGATAACAGTTGGTGCGAAGGATCTGGTCTTCGTGACCATCGGGTCCATCGTAGAGGACACGGCCTTTGGGGATAATGATACGGCCCCGAAGCTTAGAGTGAACGTGCCGGACCCGGGTGTTGGCGCAAGCTGGCGGTTGTGGAAAAACCTCGCCCGGAAATCGCCCGCCTTTGGACGGCCAGATAAATTCTGTGGTGATGTGCCGAGGTCAACTTGGGAATCTGCCACGCTGACCTGCAAGCCATCACCGCTGATGGACAAGCTGAAAGAGCTGTCGGTCAACGATCCCTATTCCGGCAAAACGGTCACGGGTGGCATTGTCACAATCACCGATTCCGCCTGGTTGATGAGCTTTACGATCAACCGCCAACCGCATTTCCTGGATCAGCCAGATGATGTCATAGTACCCTGGGTCTATGCGTTGCTTATGGATCAGCCCGGCGACTACGTCAGAAAGCCGATGCCGGACTGCACCGGCAGCGAAATACTGACCGAGCTGTGTTTCCACCTTGGCCTTATTGATCAGGTAGACGAGGTGATCGCGGCCACTAAAGTTCGCACCGCGCTGATGCCATATATCACCGCACAATTCATGCCACGGGCCCGCGGCGACCGTCCATGGGCCGTGCCGGAAGGGTCCACCAACCTTGCCTGTCTCGGTCAGTTTGTGGAAACCCACAACGATGTGGTGTTCACTCTGGAAAGCTCGGTACGCACAGCGCGCATCGGCGTCTACAGCCTGCTTGGTCTCAAGAAGCAGGTACCCGATATCCATCCGGGCCAGTATGATATCCGCCGTCTGTTAAGGGCAACGCGGACACTGAACAACGATGAGGCGTTTTTGGGCGAAGGACTCCTCCGCCGCCTTCTGGGGGGAACCTACCTTGAGAATATCCTGCCGCTTGGGCCAGATGAAGACACCGCTGATTTGCGCAAAAATGGGTTGTTCGATCAGCAAATTAGCGCTCTGCGGGGCATGATCGAAGAAAGCCACACATTGGAAAGCGCAAAGACATGGGCGCAGGGTGTGATAGACAACCTGCGAGGGCGGCGGTGAGGACCGGCTTGGACCTGCCGGATCTTGCTGTCATCGGTCAATTGATCGTGTGAGGCGTGTCCCTGCGGATTTACCCATGCAGATTTACAATGGCCAGACGATCAACAAAAGTGGCAGACTGACGGCGACCACGATGACCTCGACCAGAAGTCCCAACCGCCAGTAGTCACCGAACTGGAACCCACCGGGGCCAAGGATCAAGGTGTTGTTCTGATGTCCGATTGGCGTGAGAAAGGCGCACGACGCGCCAATCGCGACGGCCATCAGGAAACTGTCCGGATTGACGCCAAGTGTGGCGGCAATGCCGAGGGCGATGGGGCACAGGATGGCGGCGGTGGCGGCGTTGTTCATCACGTCTGACAGGAACATTGTGGTGATCAGAATGACAGCCAACGCGGCGATAGGGTTACCTTGCGCGATGGTCTCAACCAGAAACCGCGCCAGCAGATCGGCAGCCCCGGTCGTCTGCATCGCGCCCGCAACCGGGATCAGTGCCGCCAGCAGAACGATAATCGGCCAGTCAATCGCCGTATAGATTTTCCTTAGAGGGACCGTGCGCAAGAGCATCGAGGCCAGTACCCCAAGCGCAAAGCCCACGGGTGCAGGCAGCAGGCCCAGCGTTACAATACCGATAGCCCCCAGCATGATCGCCCCCGCAATAATCGCCATGCGCTTGTCGGGGATGCGCAGCTCGCGCTCACCCAGCGGCACGCAGCCCGTATCGTTGATGAATTCGGCCATCATCTCGGCCGGACCCTGCATCAGCAGCAGATCGCCGGATTTCAGCTTTAGCTTGCGAAGCCGCGCTTGTGGTTGGCGTCCTTCGCGCGATACGGCAAGCAGATTGAGCCCGTAGCGCGTGCGCAACCGCAGATCGCTCGCCGAACGCCCGACGATGGTAGCACCTGGCAGAATGGCGAGTTCTCGCAGGATGATATCCTCGTCACGCTCATCGCTCTCGTCGATGTCCTCGACCTTGTCAGCCTCTTTGATGGCGGCTTCCGCTTTGGCCGCTTTCGATGTCTTTTCGGACGCATCATCTGCCGTTTCGTCTTTACTAGCCGAGGCTGCTTTCTGCGCCTCAAGCTCGATGCCGAAGACTGACAGCGCTTCGGTCAAGGCGTCGACATCGGCCTGCAGCACCAGAACATCACCGGCGTGGATGCGGCGCGCGCCATGCGGCGCGGTCATACGCACCTCGTTACGCACCAGACCGACGATCTGTGCGCCGCTGTCCTCGATCTCGGCTTCAAAGCCGCGCATGGTCAGGCCGACAGCCTTTCCCTTCGCAGGAACGCGCACCTCGGTCAGATAGGTGCCAGTGTCAAAACTGGCGCCAGCGGCAGATTTGCGTGCAGGCACCAGACGCCAACCAATGAGTGCGACGAAAAGAACGCCCAAGGTTGCAACCGCAAATCCCACAGGGGCAAAATCGAACATGGCGAATTGCCCAAGCCCCGCCTCTTCCCGAAAGCCCGAAACGATCAGGTTCGGTGGCGTGCCAACGAGCGTGGTCATGCCCCCCAGAATAGTCCCGAAGGCGAGCGGCATCAAAATCTGTCCGGGCGTCAGATCCAGCCGGTCCGACAACTGCACTGCGATTGGCATCAAAAGCGCCATCGCGCCGACGTTGTTCATAAAACCCGACAGTGCTGCACCCAGCCCTATTAGCGCGAGCATGGTCGTGATCCGTCCGGCATCGCGCGGCAGGATGCTGCGCGCCAGCCAATCTACGGCGCCGGTGTTGCGCAACCCCTGACTGAGCACCAGCACACAGGCCACTGTAATCACCGCCGGATGGCCGAAGCCTGCAAAAGCCGCGCCTGACGGAACCAACCCTAATATGACGCAGGCCATAAGGGCCGCTAACGCGACCACGTCATGGCGAAGCCGCCCCCACAGGAACAGCCCCATCATGGCAGCGAGAATTGCGAAAATCAGGATCTGCGGGTTGGTCAAGGAAACAGCTTTCGTTCTGGGTCTTCGCTTAAAGTAAGCTCCGCGATCGGCTGCTGAACCGCGTTAGCCCCAAGGAGCCTCTTTTCCGATCAATTAGCGTTAGGCGACCACGGCTCACTCGCTCAGTTAGCAAAAGAAAATGAATTCTCCAATTACACTCAATGGAAAATTGGCGCTACTGCCCCGGCATCGTCGGGACAGACATGTTGGTCGAGATCGACAAGCGGTTTTCTGAAGTGACCGGTGCGCCCATCGGCGAGACCCACGACAATTACCTGGGCGAAATAGCCTAAGGACCCGCACAGACACCGGACGAAGTTGCCGCACTAGTTTCTTACGTAGCTGGACCGGGTTCTGCTTACATAACAGGGCAAGAGATCAACACCGTCAGCGGGATTGTCTATCGCTGACACCGTGGGCGGGTGGCGCTCTAATTGACCCACATCAGGGTTCTCAAAATGTCGTCGTTGCATCCCTTCAGGTGTGCGGGCCGATGACGTCGTCGATACGTTTCAGATGACATCCACTTGTCACTACCCCATGTCGCCACGGGACACACCTGGCACCACTCGGACATCGACCTGTTCGCCTACCTCATGCTTTGACGGAGAAGCGGCGCTGGCGCACATGGGCGCCGCGTTCGAAAGTGGTATGCCCGCATCCTGCAAGTTGTATTCACCACGTCTTCCGCCTTTGCAGTTACCCCGAGTGCCCGCCGTTTTCGTCAGATTTCTTGACGCGGGTTTTGCCGGCGGGGCGTTCGTTGGCCCGCTTCAGTTCATCCTGCGTGCCGATGTCGCGCGGCAAACGCCCACCTGAACGTCCGGCTTGCGATATGGTACCTTTGGCACCAAGGGCGTGGTCGGAGTTGTCGGGTTTTGGTGTTCTATCTTGGGTCATGTCATCACCTCTATTTTCTCATGTTACGGAATGAAATCACCCGAGCCCCGTTTGAGGAGGTCGGCGCGCTGGATCGTCAGGACAAGATCATCGAGAAATACCCCCCGATCAGCGCCAGAACTGTCGTGAACGCATAGGCTACCGGATAAGGTACAGCGGCGACCGAACTCTTGGACTCTTCCATGATTGCGTTCAGACTTGGTGTGCTGTTACGCCCGCCTGTTGCGGCACCATCGGAGATGATCGCGTTGAGACCGAAGACCTTTATCCCGACCCAGAAGGCGACCAGTGGCGGTATGAGCGCCCCTGCAATACCTATCAGCGCAAGCCACAGGATCGTATCGCCGCCAAGGGCAGAAATGACCTTGGGGCCGACATTGGCCGATAAGACTGCGACAAAGGCATTCAGGCCAAAGTCCTGCAGGAAACTACGCGCCCCCTCGTTCACGGGACCGCCGAAATTAGGATTGCGGCTGCGAAAATAGCTGACGCCAACGCCCGCCATGATCACCCCTGCGGATGTTCCGAACGCAAAGGGGATGCCCGAAATTGTGACAGTAATGACACCCACGAGATACCCGACCAACATGGCGAGAGCGAGGTAGAGAACCTCTGACTTCATCGTGAACAAAACAGGCGTCCCGCCCAGCAGCGTAGCCGCCCTTTGAATGGCGGCATCCGGCCCGTTCAGGCGCACCACATCGCCAAATCTTACATCCGTATCCGGACCGAGAGGCAGCTCATTACCCGCCCTGAATAGCGCCTGTACGGTTACGCCACCAGCCAGCGCCGCACCGAGATCTGACAGGCTTTTTCCGGATATCTTATGCGACCCGATATGCACATCGGCGACCTCTACGGGGACGTTTCGCGCCAGCGGGCTATCAGATTCCGGACCGATCAGTTTGCCTTCTTTCTCGATCAAATCGTGCACATCTGCTCGCACAGTGACAATGTCGTCCTTTTGCACAACAAGCTCTTTCGCCATCTCCATTATCTTGCCGTCGCGCACCACGCGCAAAATCGGCACTTCGGGAAAATCTTCGACGAGTTGCGACAGGGTCCGGCCAATAAAGCTTTTGTGAGTGACGGCAAACGCGCGGACGCCAACAGTCGTAAAACCCATGGTCAATGCACCCGGAGCACCGGGCACCGGATCATTCGCCCCACCGCTGAAATCTGCTTCAGCCAGTTTTGCCTCGGCTACAGCGTCATAACCGAAGATGCGCGGCAGATACCGGATAAGCAGAATAGTCAACACAGTCGACAGGACATAGCTGATCGCATAGGCAGCGGCCATGTTGGCACCGACCTGCTCGACGGATGTGCCAACGGGCGGAACGTAAGCACCGCTGGCCAGCGCACCCTGACCAACCCCGAGGATCGCCGTGATCGTGTAGCTGCCCGAAATCAGGCCGGTCGCATAGCCCGGCGCAAGTCCGACAAGCATCGCCCCGAAGAAACAGATGGCCCAGTTGAGGCTGAACACGATGAAACCGATTGCGAGAAACGCCAAACCGCCCTTTCGAAGGCCGGAAAAGAACTGTGGGCCAACCTTCAGACCAAGTGCATACATAAACAACAAGAGCATGAAAGACGACAGGATGCCCGGGATGGAATAGGTGATGCCATAGGCCGCCTCGGCTATCATCGAAAGCAAAACCCCGACCAGCAGTGTGCCTGCCGTGGAGCCAAGCGAGATGGTCTTGAAGCTGAACTTCCCGATTAGCGTTCCCAGCGCCAGCGCGAGCAGGATGAACGCGATGGGTTGATTGTCCAGAAGCTGGAAAAAGCCGTGAAACCCTGCCTCGGTAACGGGCTTTATCGTATCGAAGACCTGCCCGATCACTCCATCCGCATCGTGGGTCACGTCTGTCTGTGCCACCGCCTGCTCAGCGGAAAGGAGCAGGCCCGCGCCAGAAACGGCGACGGCCCGTAGCGTTTTGTCGTTCTGCGATGTATCACGCATGATGGAAGCTAGGCTTTGCGACAGAGTTTGGAACCGGGTTCTTTTTAAGATGGTCGATCGCACGTATGATGTCATCGAGGAGAAGCTCTGCCAGATCGCGACTGACCCCGTGACGGATTAATATACGCTGGACCACGGTATCCTGTCGGTTCGACGGCAGCGGATAGGACGCGATCTGCCAGCCCCGCATCCGCACGCGTTCGGACAGATCATAAAGCGTGAAACCATGATCAGTGTCCGTTAGCTTGTAGGCGACAGCGGGCAGGCCGCCGATGCCATCGTAGACCATCTCGAAGGGACCAAGCTTTGCCAATTCCACGCCCAGCCATTTTGCCGTATCAGAACAGGCTTGCTGGACGGCTGTGTAGCCGTCATGTCCGAGCCGCAGGAAGTTGTAATATTGTGCTATGATCTCACCGCCAGGCCGGGAGAAGTTCAGCGCGAAGGTTGGCATGTCGCCGCCTAGGTAGTCGACATGGAAGATCAAGTCTTCCGGCAGGTCTTCTTTTGAAGACCAGATTACCCAGCCGACGCCGAGCGGTGCGAGACCATACTTGTGACCCGAAGCGTTGATCGACCGGACCCGTTTGATTCTGAAATCCCAGACGAGGTCGCGTTGGATGAACGGCGCGATGAAACCACCAGAAGCGGCGTCCACGTGGATCGGAATATCGAACCCGAGATCCTTCTGGATCGCATCCAGTTCTTTCGCCAGCGCCTCGACGGGTTCGTAGATCCCAGTAAAGGTCACACCCAGCGTCGCGACAACACCGATCGTGTTCTCGTCACAATGCGCGCGCAGATCTTCTGGCGTGATCCCTAAAGCATCGCCTTCAAGCGGCACTTCACGGATCTCGACATCGAAATAGCGGGCAAACTTTTTCCAGCAGATCTGCACCGGACCGGTCACGATGTTCGGCTTGCTCGCATCCTTACCCTCTGCCTCCCGGCGCTTGCGCCACTGCCACTTGAACGCCAATCCGCCAAGCATTGCCGCCTCACTTGAGCCGGTGGTCGAGCAGCCCACTGTTTCGCGCGATTTCTCGGCATTCCAGAGGTCAGCGAGAATATGAACGCAGCGGTTTTCGATCTCGGCGGTCTGGGGGTATTCGTCCTTGTCGATCATGTTTTTGTCGACCGCATCCGCCATCAGCTGCTTCACCTCATCCTCTACCCAAGTCGTGCAGAAAGTCGCTAGGTTCTGGCGCGAGTTGCCGTCGAGCATCAGCTCGTCCCGGACCAGAGCATAGGCAGCGCGTGGTTCTGTGCGGCCTTTCGGCAATTTGTATTTTGGAAGGCTGTCCTGAGAGGCTTTAGTTGCATAGATGTCCAGCAGGCTGGACTGATCGCTAAGATCGACGTGATGAATGGGCATGTTCTTGGTCCTTTGAACGACGGGGTGCCGTTGGCGAAAAAAGTGCGTAGGCTGACATATTGGAAACATCTCTACAGTGCGTTCTTTGATCAGATACTGATGGATGTTAGCCTCGGATGATCCTTGCTACACGAAACGAGTGATTTGGGTATGTTCCAAGGGTCAGGACACAGTAATCCAGCCAGGAGGAACGTCTCGTTCCGCGATGTTTACAATCGGCCCATGTCGGGGTCCCAAAACGGCTGACCTGCCGATAGCCATCGGTGTTTCGATCGATCGATCGGTCTTGCTTTGCGATTGCGTCACCAAAATGCGGGAGTGGAGAAAGATTGGACGCCGCCTGACCGTTAAAGCGGAGATCTTGCAATGCAGTTTTGGAGTATTGATGGCTCGCCGAAGTCAGGACATTCCGTCTTACAAAAGGCCTCGGATCAGTCTCCGCCGCCAGCACTCTCTGCCGGGGACTGTGAGTCGCTATATCGTGCCGTTTCACCAAGAAATCTCCTCAGGCATTCTGCCGAGAAAATTCTACTTTTGAACGCTACTAGTTTTCGGGGGGCTTACCATTTGACGTCAGTCTGGAAAGCCGTTGTGAACGCCAATCACATTTTGGACTCGCGGCCATGATCGCCGGCAATGCACTGATCTGCATCAACGACAAGATGCACGACTGATGGCTTTGTCGTGAGTGAGTAACTTTGAAAGGTCATGATATGATGAATGGGTATGAGATGGGGTCCGGCGGTCTTTGGATGTGGGTTTTGCTGGTATTGGCCCTTTTGGCCATCGCAGCGCTTGTGAAATATCTGCGGAAATGACGGTCTTGGATAGGGTTCCTGCGATGACGCCCGAGACCTCGGTAGTTGACCCCGTCTGCGGGATGACCGTAACAATGAAACCGGACACCCGGACTGCGGCTTTTGAAGGCAAAGATTTCTACTTCTGTTCGGAGAATTGCCAAGCCAAATTTAAGGCTGATCCAGCGGCTTATACTGACGATCAGGTTCCGGTCAATAATCACGCTGTGCCCGAGGCTGCGCAATACACGTGCCCGATGCATTCACAGATACTGCAGGATACGTCCGGAAACTGCCCGATTTGTGGAATGACGCTGGAACCCGTGGTTGCGACGGACGAAGCCTCGCCTGAACTGGCGAACTTCACTAGGCGAATGTGGATTTCCGCTGCCGCCGCTGTGCCTTTGATGATCCTGACCATGGGCGCACTCATCGGACTGCCGGTGCGTGACTGGATCGGGCATGAATTGGCAGGCTATCTAGAATTTGCACTGGCCACGCCCGTTGTGCTGTGGGCGGCGGCGCCGTTCTTCCAGCGCGGCGGGGCATCGATCATGAACCGCAGCCCGAACATGTGGACGTTGATTTCAATCGGGGTCGCAGCCGCCTATGGCTACTCAGTCGTAGCCACGTTTTTGCCGGGGGTGTTCCCTGATGCATATCAAATGGGTATGGGGGTCGGGACCTATTTTGAGGCCTCGGTCGTGATCGTCGCCCTCGTTTTTGTTGGACAAGTGCTTGAATTGCGCGCGCGCGAACGTACCGGCGACGCGATCCGCGCGCTGATGGACCTTGCGCCCAAGACCGCGCGGCGCATCTCATCTGATGGTACCGAAACTGACGTGCCGCTGGCCGATATCGTTGAGGGCGACAAACTGCGCGTTCGCCCCGGTGATGCGGTTCCCGTAGATGGAGTGATTACCGAAGGCACATCCTCGGTTGATGAAAGCCTGATGACAGGCGAGGCGATGCCAGTGGAAAAGGCGGCTGGTGATCCGGTGACAGGGGGTACGATCAACAAAAACGGATCGCTCGTCATGGCGGCGGGCCGCGTTGGGGTCGACAGTGTGTTGGCGCAGATCGTCACCATGGTGTCGAACGCCAAACGCTCGCGCGCACCGATCCAAGGCGTTGCTGACAAGATCGCTGCGGTGTTTGTTCCGGTGGTCCTCGCGGTTTCTGCGGCGTCATTTGTGGTTTGGATGATCTGGGGTCCTACCCCAGCACTTGCGTATGCGATCACGGCGGCAGTATCTGTCCTGATCGTCGCATGCCCCTGCGCCTTGGGTTTGGCGACGCCGATCTCCATCACCACGGCGGCAGGGCGGGGCGCACAAGCAGGCGTGTTGATCAAGGACGCCGAGGCGCTGGAACGGATGGCGGGCGTCGATACATTGATCGTCGACAAGACCGGCACGCTGACCATGGGCAAGCCCGCGCTGACTGATGTGGTGGTCCTGGCGAAAGAAGATGAAGCCGGAATCCTGACGCTGGCCGCAGCCCTTGAGAAAGGGTCGGAGCACCCTTTGGCCGAAGCGATTGTCGCCGGTGCATCGGTGAAAGGGATTAAGGCTGGGGATATCAAAGAGTTTGCGTCAGTGACGGGCAAGGGCGTTCAAGGCGTAGTCGGCGGTCGCAAGGTGGCGTTGGGCAACGCGGCGATGATGCAGGATTTGGGGCTGAAAACCGACACGGCTGAGGAACGGGCCGATGCCCTTCGTGCCACTGGAAAGACTGCAATGTTTGTGGCAGCTGATGGCGAGCTTATCGGCATCGTCGCGGTTGCGGATCCGGTGCGTGACAGCACCGCGGCAGCGATCAAGGAGCTGCACGCGCAAGGCCTGCGCATTATCATGGCCACGGGGGATAACGAACGGACCGCCAAGGCAGTCGCCGACGCTTTGGGAATTGACGAGGTGCGGGCTGGGGTTCTGCCCGACGATAAACGTGCACTGGTTGAACAACTGCAAGCCGAGGGCTGCAAGGTCGCGATGGCAGGTGACGGTGTGAACGACGCGCCCGCGCTGGCAGTTGCCGACGTGGGCATTGCGATGGGCACTGGCGCTGACGTGGCTGTAGAAAGTGCGGGGCTGACGTTGCTCGGCGGCGATCTGATGGGCATCGTGCGTGCCCGCACGCTGGCTGCTGCGACCGTGCGCAATATCAAACAGAACCTGTTTTTCGCCTTTGCCTACAACGCCATCGGCATTCCAGTTGCTGCAGGCGTGCTGTACCCGTTCTTTGGCACCCTGCTGTCACCCATGATTGCTGCGGCGGCAATGAGCCTGTCGTCGGTGTCGGTCATCACCAACGCCCTGCGGCTCCGCAGGGTTCAGCTTTAGACGCTTGCCATGTCCGCGTCGCTCGACCTATCTGTGGCATCTTACAACATCCACAAAGGTGTTGGCACTGACCGGCGCCGTGATCTGGCCCGCACAGCGGCCGTGATCGCGGAAATTGGCGCAGATATTTTGGCTGTCCAAGAGGCGGACACACGGTTTGGCAGCCGCAAAGGGTTGCTCGATTTGGACAGAATTCGCCGTGATCTAGGGCTGATTGCGGTTCCAATGGACGATGTCGGGGATGCGCATGGTTGGCATGGAAATCTTTTGTTGGTGCGCAATGCGCTGGTCGAAGAGGTGCATCAATTAATCTTGCCAGGACTAGAGCCGCGCGGGGCGCTGGTGACCGATCTGGTCGTCGCAGGGCGACCATTGCGGGTTGTGAACGCACATCTTGGGTTGCTGCAAGCGTCCCGAAGGGCGCAGGTACGGGCGCTGCTCGACAAGATCGGAGGTATGGAAGGGCGTCCAACCCTACTTATGGGGGATCTGAATGAATGGCGTGAGGCAGGGGCTGCGTTTCAAACATTGGAGAAACATTTTACGTTTGCACAAGCGCGGGCCAGCTTTCCCTCGCGCTATCCGCTGCTGGCGCTTGATCGTATCATGATGTCGCCACATGGCGCGTTGCTGGACGTTGCGGCGCATGATAGTCCATTGTCGCGCCGCGCATCTGACCACTTACCGATCAAGGCCAGGCTGCGCTTTGATCCAGAAAATTTGGCCAGCACAGGATGATATCCGATGTCCTGATTTTTCTGTTCTGGATCGCTGGCGCAGTGGTTCTGGTGGCAGTAGCGTCCTGGTTGGCACACCGCTCGTATCGCCGCTTCTTGCAAAAAGCGTGTGGGCCTGCCTCAAGTGCTCTACCTTGTGTTGTGCCAGCCACGCCGCTCGATGCGCTAATTGGCCCGATGGAACACAAGCATCCGGGGAAATCCGGGTTGACGCTTCTATTGGACAATAAGGAAGCGTTTACGGCCCGCGCTCAGTCTGCGGTGCAGGCAGGGCGCAGCCTCGATCTAATGTACTACATCTGGAGCACTGACACGGCAGGGTGGTTGCTGATCGACGCGCTTGTGATGGCTGCAGAACGGGGTGTGCGCATCCGTCTGCTGCTGGATGATGTCAATGTGCAGGGGTTTGATCGCACGTTTCTTGCCCTGACGCAGCATCCACTGATCGAGGTACGCCTGTTTAACCCGACGCGGAATCGTGGCCGAGCGCTGCGCCGCATGGCTGAGATGCTCTTGGGTTTGGCGCGCTTCAACCGACGTATGCACGGTAAAATGTGGATCGCCGATGGGCGGCTGGCGATTATTGGTGGCCGCAATATTGGCGATACTTATTTCAGTGCGAACAATCGAACCCGCAGTTCGGTTGATGCAGACGTGATGTTCGTAGGCCCGAAAGTGGCCGAGGTGTCAGAAGTGTTCGACAGCTATTGGAATCTTGGCCTGTCCTTACCTATCGCGTCACTCTGGCCTGCCTTCAGTCCGAACCCCCGTGCCTTTCGCAAGAGACTGGCGCGACACACTCGGTCTACTCCGTCATGCGCATTTATTGCGAAGGTCCAGAGTGGAAATTCCTCGAGTAGCTTTCTGAGTGACCGCCTATATTGGACGGACAAGGTGCAACTGCTCGCGGATCCACCCGACAAGGCGTATGATCTGCATACAACCCCTTGGATGGATACCGCGATCGCCTCGGTAATGGAGAGCGCAAAATCCGACGTGCAATTGATCACGCCGTACTTTGTCCCAGGTGCTTCCGGACTTGCAAATCTCACTGAATTGATGGCGCGCGGGGTTACGGTTTCCTTGATCACGAATGCTTTGTCGACAACGGACATGATTGCGGTTTACGGGGCTTACCGCCATTTCCGTGATCCGTTGCTAGCTGCTGGGGCCAGTGTTTATGAATTCTCCAAACCTGCATCGACGGGCCTTGAACGCGATGTCGTTCATTCCAAAGTGTTCATGATTGATGGAAAGCAAGGCATTGTGGGGTCGCTGAACTTTGATTTGCGATCGGCCTATATCAACACTGAGCTAGGGTTGCTGTTCGAGGGGCCACCTTTGTTGGCTGAACTGCGCGGCATGTTCGACACGCTATCGTCACCTGAACAAGCATACCAAGTTACCCAAACGGACCATGCCTTGCACTGGGACATCACGCGTCCGGGGCTGCCGAGCGTGATGACGGTTGAGCCAGAATCCGGTTGGTCAAGGCGTGCGATATCCTGGATCGTGGGGCAGTTGCCGATAAAGAAATATCTGTGAGAGACAGTTTTGGGAGGGTTCCCGTGGATAAAAGGTCCGCTCTATGTCTTGATCCAAGCTGTGGCGGCGTCTTCGTCGCCGAGATGAAATACCATGAGTTCCATCGGCATGAGCGGTCCCATGACTTTTGATCCGCGGCGTAACCAATCAGCGTCTGTGACGAGGGCGCATTTTTGAAAAGCTGAGTGGGTGTTTTAGCCCGAGCCGCAGATCATCCCATGCTGCGCCCATACTGTAGGATTCAAATGCTGTGCCGAGTTTGAAAAAGAGCTTTAGCTTGTCGTGTTCTTTTAGTTTTTGTTCGATCAGCGGGACCACCACTACGTCGTAATCGCGGCTGGAAATCTCGCCCACAGCCTCCATCGCAATCACATCGCTTGGAAAACCGTCAAGTAAGTGAAATGCTGCGCCCGCAGCGTCGCCCGGCTCGTTGGCCCATTCAACCGCTCCGGTGAGATCTTCTTTCTTAAAATGACGGAGTTTCGCACCAACAAAGTGATCTACAAGTTTCGGAAGCACCGAAAACATCGCGTTGTCGCCGACGAGCGCGACTTTCTTGATCAGCTTATGGTGATCATGAACCATATCCACGTAATCCGCGAACGCGCGTAGACTGTCCCAACGCGGCGCTGTCATGCATGAAATAACCAAGTTCGGAATGTGATCGTGTTCATTTATGAACCCGTCGATCTCTCCTCTCAGCGTTGAAACCATATCCTTGCTTAGGGACTGGTTAATCTGCACTCTCAGGACGTTCTTGTCCTTTGTGATGACGATGGGCTTCATGACTAATATGCCTTTGTGTCTGGATTGAGGGTTCTCACGGCCTGACTTTTGAACCGGATCATGAGATGCCAGTGCCCCGGCGGTCCATCCACATCCTCACGGAATGCTCCAAGGCGCTGACGTGATGCCCCATTTTTTCGGCGTCTGTTTCTTCGCGCCCGACCTGTGCGCTAAGGGCGACGTAGCGGTCACGCAGTTCTTGGTTCGTGGCCAAATGATCGGAGTCGGCGTTCGCCTTACTCCGCAATTGGCCCTCGATTTTTGAGAGATGCGCGTCGAGCGCTACAAGTCTGGCGTGGATATCGGTGTTGATCATCTTCAGTCGCCTCGGATTGAGCTGCTACGGTTGTTCATTTGAGTACATACTGTGGCAGATTTCAGCCGTCGTCACTTACGCAGATTAGTGTGATCGAGCGGATCCCGTTGGTCCGCCACTCATAGGATTCCATGGTGCTGACGTCGGGCAATCTGATCAGACACATGAATTCTTTCGGCGGCGCTAATGTACGTCAGTATGAGCCCGCTCAAAGGGGTCCATAGGGTACGCAGCCAGTCATATGACTGACCCGATGGCTCCCGTGCTTGAGAAAATGCGCCCGAAATACTCTATGCGAATGATCACGCCCGGTTCAGGCGAGCGCAAATGCCCAAGATTGTTCCCGAACCCGTTTTAATTCGAGCGACGGCCATCGTTCCGCGATTTTATCAAGGAGACAACAATGACCTACCAAAGTTTCAATCCTGCAACAGGCAAGCTGTTGAAGAAGTTCGAAGAACTATCCGACGCACAGTTGGAAACCAAGCTGGCCAAGGCGAACGAGTGCTTCGCCCAATGGAAAAAGACGTCCTTTGCGGAGCGCGCCAAGATCATCGGCAAAGCAGGTGAACTGCTGCACGAGCGAGTCGAGGAATTGGCCAAGACGATGACCCTAGAAATGGGCAAACGGATTGACGAGGCCCGCGGCGAAGTTGAATTCTCGGCCAATATTATGGCCTATTACGCCAAGAATGCGGAAAGCTTTCTGGCCGATACCGAGCTGAACCCGGAACTGGGCGACGGTCATATGGAAAGCAGCCCGATTGGTGTCGTCTTTGGCGTCGAGCCGTGGAACTTTCCCTATTATCAGTTGGCCCGCGTCGCTGGTCCGCACCTGATGGCCGGCAATGTCCTCGTCATCAAACACGCAGGCATTGTGCCGCAATGCGCGATTGCGTTTGAAAAGGTTCTGACCGACGCAGGCGCACCCGAAGGCCTTTATACCAACCTGATGATTAGTCACGATCAGTCGGACAAGGTTGTCGCTGACCCCCGCATCAAGGGCGTTGCGCTGACAGGTAGTGTTGCCGCGGGCCGCAGTATTGCTGCGGGTGCCGGTCAGGCGTTGAAGCCATCGTCGATGGAGCTTGGTGGCGCAGATGCCTTTATCGTTCTGGAAGACGCGGACATGGAACACGCGCTGAAATGGGCCGTCTGGGGCAGGATGTACAACGCTGGGCAGACCTGTGTCGCGTCCAAGCGGTTCATCATCGTGGAAAGCGTCGCCGACGCGTTCATCGAGAAGTTCCAAGCGGGTCTTGCAGCACTCGAAGCGGGCGATCCGCTGGATGAGAAAACCACGCTTGGTCCGCTCTCGACTGAACAGGCGCTGGTCGATCTGCTCAAACAGGTCGATGTTGCGGAGAAACATGGTGCCACCGTCGTTATGGGTGGCAAACGGCTGAACCGTGCGGGCAGCTACATGCAGCCGACGATCCTGACGGATGTGACGCCCGACAACCCAGCCTACCGTGACGAGTTCTTCGGCCCCGTGGCGATGATTTTTCGGGTTAAGGACGAGGCTGCGGCGATCGCGCTGGCAAATGACAGCGACTTCGGCCTTGGCGGGTCGGTGTTCACCGGCGATCTCGAGCGCGGCAAGCGGGTCGCGAGCGCGGTGGAGACTGGCATGATGTTCATCAACAACATCAACTGGCTGGACGCAGATCTGCCTTTCGGCGGCATTAAGAATTCCGGTTATGGCCGCGAATTGGGCGACATGGGCATCCAGCAGTTCGTGAATAAAAAGCTGGTGCGCTACGTCAAAGCCGACGCACCAGCCTGAGTTAGAACAATCGGGCGGCGGGTTTGACCCGCCGTCCGTCCCATTTTTCCGGAGGCCGCCATGTACGTTAATATTGCCGTTTTGAAAGAAACCACTCCTGGGGAACATCGCGTGGCCCTTGTGCCCGATGTTGTGCCCGGCTTGATAAAATTGGGTGCTCGACTGCATATGGAATCTGGGGCGGCCGATGGCATCGGTCTGGCCGATACGGATTTTTCCGATGTTGTAGTGATCTCTGATCGCTCTGTTCTGGTCGCGGACGCTGATGTCGTGCTTTGTGTTCAACCACCTGCGTTGGAGGTGATCGACGCGATGAAGCCCGGCGCGGTGTTAATCTGTTACGTCAATAACGATCTGCCCCTGCTTAAGCACCTGCTCGACCGCAAAATCACCTGTTTTGCCATTGAGAAACTGCCGCGTGTCACCCGTGCCCAAAGCATGGATGCATTGTCCTCTCAGGCGGCACTGGCGGGGTATTCCGCCGTAATGTTGGGGGCTGCGGCGCTTGCCCGTGTGCTGCCCAAAGTGACCACCGCCGCGGGCACAATCGGGCCTGCGCATGTGCTGGTGATGGGGCTTGGCGTAGCAGGGCTTGAGGCGTTGGCAACGGCGCACCGGCTTGGGGCCGTAACTGAAGGCTATGACGTTAGGCCTGAAACGCGCGAGCAGGCCCTGTCGTTGGGGTCCACCTTCGTTGACACTGGCGTCGATGCCACCGGCAAGGGCGGTTATGCGCGCGCTTTGACGACCGAGGAAAAGGCTAAAGTTGCCAATGCGCTGACGACGCACATCCAGTCGGCTGACCTGATCATAACAACCGCCGCAATTCCCGGCAAACCCTCGCCCAAATTGATCTCTACGAAGCAAGTCGCAGGTATGAGACCCGGGGCCGTGATCGTCGATCTGGCTGCCGAAGGAGGTGGCAATTGTGAAGACTCGGTGCCGGGCGAGACCCTGAAGGTTGGTGCGGTCACGATTCTCGCGCCGCTGAACGTCGGCTCAATGCTCGCCGAAGACGCGAGCAAGCTTTATGCCAAGAACCTGGCCAATTTCCTCGGTTTGATGTTGCACGACAATATCCTGACGGTTGATGTGACGGACGAGATCCTGTCGGCGGCCGTCCTCAGCCATGACGGCAAGCGGTTGAATGCTCCCGCTCCGGCCACGCCGAAATCCTCTAAATCAGCCGCTGAAGTGGCCTGAAAGGTATCCCATGGACATCTCCATCGCCGGACTTGCGGCTCTCTATATTTTCCTTCTGGCGGGTTTTGCCGGCTGGGTGATCATCGGCCATGTGCCGGCGATCTTGCACACGCCGCTGATGTCAGGGTCGAACTTCGTCCACGGCATCGTGGTGGTCGGTGGCATCTATGCGCTCTTGAACGCGACCAGCCTGACCGAACAGGCGATCGGCACGCTTGCCGTCGCACTCGGGGCCGCCAATGCAATGGGCGGATACGTCGTGACCGCGCGGATGTTGGCGATGTTCCAGACAACCGCGCCTGCCAAACCCGCGCGCAAACACAAAAAGAAAGGCTGAGATAATGCTGACCATTCTGCCCCAACTCGCCATCGTCATCGCCGACCTCGCGGCGGCCTTTCTGTTTCTTTTTGGTCTTAAGCGGATGTCCTCTCCGGTAACGGCGCCATCTGGCATTGCCTATGCCGGTATTGGTATGATTGTGGCCGTTGCGGCGAGCTTTCTTTACGCCCTATCTGTCGAAACCGAAGCTGAACCCTACCTTTTGGTGAATGCCGCGTTGGCCGTTGCGGCTCTTGCCGTCGGTGGTGGTCTGGCATGGCGCAGCGGGAAAAAGGCGGGGCTGACGGCGATGCCGCAGATGGTCGCCCTGCTGAACGGCGCAGGCGGCGGTGCGGCGGCGGCCATCGCAGCCATCGTTTTGCTTGGGGGTATCACAGACACCGCGGTTTTGGTTGTGACGCTTGCAGGTGCTCTGATCGGGTCGATCTCATTCTCGGGGTCGCTGATTGCTTGGGGTAAGCTTGATCGATTGATAAAGCATCCCCTTCGGTTCAAGGGTCAGCAAATTGTGAACGGTCTCGCCTTCCTCGCCACATTGGCCGTTGGCGGCTACATTGGTTTCATCACCTTGAGCAGCAATGTGCCGATGCTTGCGATGCCTTTGCTGATTGCGATTTTCTTTGGCCTATCACTTCTTTTCGGCATCTTGATGACCCTCCCGATTGGTGGGGCCGACATGCCCGTGGTGATCTCGGTCTACAACGCCTTCACCGGGCTTGCCGTGGGGCTTGAAGGTTACAGCCTGCAGAATCCAGCGCTGATGATCGCGGGTATGGTCGTAGGTGCGGCAGGCCTGATGCTGACGCTGCTGATGGCAAAGGCGATGAACCGGTCGGTCTCGAAAATCCTCTTTACCAACTTTGGCGCCACCAAGGCCCACAAGCAAAGTAAGATTGAGGGCGAGTTGAAACCAGCCGCCGCAGGCGATGCAGGCATTTTCATGCGCTACGCCAAGGAGGTCATTATTGTTCCGGGCTATGGCCTCGCCGCGGCCCAGGGCCAGCAAAAGCTCTATGAGCTGGTGAAGCTACTTCAGGCGGCGGATGTCACCGTTAAATTCGCGATCCATCCGGTGGCGGGGCGGATGCCCGGCCAGATGGATGTACTGCTGGCCGAGGCGGGTGTGCCTTATGATCTGATCTTCCAGCTTGAAGACATCAATCCGGAGTTTGAAACGGCGGCTGTGGCGCTGGTCATAGGAGCCAATGACGTGGTGAACCCGGCGGCGCGCACCGACAAATCCTCGCCGATCTGGGGAATGCCGATCCTTGATGCTGACAAAGCCAAACAGGTTTACGTCATCAAGCGCGGCGAGGGTAAAGGCTATGCCGGGATCGTCAACGCGCTGTTCTACAAAGACAATTGCAACATGGTCTATGGCGACGCAGCCGACGTCCTGACCCAGATGATCGAGGCCGTTCGCGGCCTCGGCAAAGCCGCAGCGTAGCCCGCGCGTTTTCTCTAAACATGAAAGATTTTGACATGACCCAAAAGATGCATGCCGCCTTCGTCACCGCCTTCGGCAAACCGCTGGAGTTTCGAGAGGTCGATATTCCGAGCCCCGGACCGGGTCAGATTCTGGTCAAGACCGAAGCCTGCGGCGTCTGCCATACAGATCTGCACGCTGCCAAAGGCGATTGGCCGCTCAAACCGACCCCTCCGTTTATTCCTGGCCATGAAGGCATCGGTAAGGTTGTTGCCCTCGGCGCTGGTGTCACAATCGTCAAAGAAGGTGACCGGGTCGGTGTGCCCTGGCTCTATTCCGCCTGCGGGCATTGTGAACATTGCCTATCGGCATGGGAAACTGTCTGCGCCGAGGCCGAATTTGGCGGCTATACGCGGAACGGCGGATTTGCCGAATACATCATTGCCGATCCGAATTATGTCGCCCACATCCCGGCGGGTATGAGCCCTCAAGAAGCAGCTCCTCTGATCTGCGCCGGGATTACAACCTACAAGGGGCTCAAAGTGACCGAGGCGCGGCCCGGTGAATGGGTTGTCATTTCGGGTGCCGGGGGGCTGGGGCATCTGGCGATCCAGTATGCCAAGGCGATGGGGCTACATGTCTGTGCGGTTGATATTGATGATGGCAAATTGGCCCATGCCAGCAAGCTGGGTGCTGATCTGGTAGTGAATGCCAAGGACAAGGGGGCGATCGAGGCTGTCCGCAAGGGCACTGACGGCGGCGCACATGGTGTGCTGATCACCGCTCCGTCCCTCAATGCATTCCAGCAAGGTGTCGCGATGACCCGCAAGCGGGGCACTTGCGCGCTCGTTGGTTTGCCGCCCGGCGACTTCCCGGTTCCGCTGTTCGACGTTGTGGCGAACTGCATCACCATTAGGGGCTCATTCGTCGGCAATCGCGAGGAAATGGCCGAGGCGCTGGCCTTTGCGGCGGATGGCAAAGTAAAGGCAGATATTGAATTGCAGCCCCTGAGCGCCATCAACGATATCTTTGACCGGCTGGAACACGGCAAGGTCGCCTCCCGTGTGGTGCTCGATTTTTCTGGGACTTCTGGTGCCAAGAATGAGGCGTCCCATAAGCAGATGGAAAAAGTGCCATCCTGAACCCTCATCAGGCACTGCTCACCGTCGCGCAGATGACTGAGGCCGATCGGCTTACCGTCGCTGGGGGAACGTCGGGCGTGGTCCTGATGGAGAACGCGGGCGCGTCCGTCGCCCGCGAGATCACCTGCCGCTGGTCGCCGCGCCGCGTCGCAGTTCTATGTGGGCCGGGCAATAACGGCGGCGATGGCTTTGTCGTCGCCCGCCATCTGGTCACTGCGGGTTGGGAGGTTCGCGTGGCATTGCTGGGTGCGCGAGACGCTCTAAAGGGCGAAGCGGCGCACCACGCGCGCCTGTGGACTCGAGAGATCGAACCGATGTCGGCGGCCGTGCTGGCGGACGCAGCTCTCGTTGTCGACGCCGTATTCGGTGCGGGGTTGACCCGGGCGCTCGACGGACCTGTAGCAGAGGTACTGACCGTCGCCGCCAAGACCGCCCCTATCGTCGCCATCGACATTCCGAGCGGCGTCATGGGGGACACTGGCGAAGCTCTGGGAGCGGCTACGGCTGCCCTGACAGTCACGTTCTTTCGTAAAAAGTCCGGCCATATGTTGCTGCCCGGTCGATCCTTTTGCGGCGAGGTTGTGGTGACCGACATCGGCACGCCGACTTCGGTTCTGGACCAGATTGCGCCGATGACATTCGAGAACAATCCTTCGCTGTGGCGGGACGCTTTCCCACAACTACGCGACGGCGGCAACAAATACACACGCGGCCATGCGTTGGCCTGGGGTGGCTACCCGATGACCGGTGCCGCGCGGCTGGCGGCGCGGTCTGCCGCGAGGATCGGGGCAGGGCTGACGACCATCGCAGTGCCAGAGGCAGCGCTGAATATCTATGCAACCGCGCTGACCAGCATCATTGTGCATCCCGTCGCGGATGCCGACAACTTTTCTGCGCTGCTTGCAGACGACCGGATCTTGGGCTTTCTGATCGGACCGGGCGCAGGGGTGGGGGAGGACACCCGCGCTAGGGCGCTTGCCATGCTTGGCACGGGCCGTGCGACCGTGTTGGATGCGGATGCACTCACTTCGTTTCAGGGCACCCCCGAAGTGCTGGATCACGCGATTTCGGGGCCATGCGTCCTGACGCCCCATGATGGAGAGTTCGCCCGTCTGTTCGACCCGCAGGGCGACAAGTTGCAGCGCAGTCGCGCGGCAGCACGGCGCACCGGTGCTGTCATTGTTCTCAAAGGATCAGATACAGTGATCGTCGCCCCCGACGGCCGTGCCATCATCAATGCGAATGCCCCACCGACGCTCGCGACCGCAGGATCTGGCGATGTGCTGAGTGGCATCGTTCTCGGGCTTCTTGCCCAAGGCATGACGCCGTTTCTGGCCGCCGCCGCCGCGGTCTGGCTGCATGGCGACGCGGCCCGACTGTTCGGGCCAGGATTAATTGCCGAGGATTTGCCAGATCTGTTGCCGCGCGTACTCCGCGACCTCATTGATTGAATAGATCCGACCAGAGGTGGACCAGTCTGCCGGCGTTAGCTAAAAATTGCCAGCGACGGAGAGAAACTTGGCCACTACCTGTCTAGCTGCATAGCAGCCTAAGGTTTGTGGCTTGCCTTTCCGGATGTCAGTCAGATCTCGTAATGCGCTTCGAGCAGATCGAGTTCCCGGACCATTCTGCGCGCCATCACTGCGCCGACTGTCTTCTTGCGGCGCATCTTGAAGACCGCTTGGCGTTCCGCGCGCACGGCGGCAAGCTGAATCTCTTGCAGAATTTGGTTGTTTGAGAGCTTCACGGGGTCTTCTTCGCTTTGCTGCCCGATGGTTTCTAGACGTTGCAAATATCGCCGCGAAACCTGAGCGGCGGCAGCAACATAAGTTTCAGCCTCACTATCGGGTGTCGCGTGTAGATCACTAATCCGGCCGATTTCGGCGAGGGCGGCAGTCGCTGTCGCGGTTCTGGCGATCCTGTCAGCCGTGAGGTCCTGCGACGGCAGAGTCGGTCCGGACCGTAAAAGAAGAGGCAGGCTGATTGCAGCCATAACCAGCGACAGCACGATTACGCCCATTGCGATCAGGATAACCAGATCGCGGTCTTCCAACGCTTCTCCCGAAGACAGGAGGACGGGCAGAGTCAGAATACCAGCAAATGTGATGGCACCGCGTGATCCGGCCATCGTCGTCGCGGCGACAAGCCGCCAAACTGGCATAGTGTTTTGGCTTGCATGACGGCGTGACAAGATCACGCTGATCCAGACCCAAATCGCCCGCAGTATCAGCATCGCAGTATAGATGACGGTGATAAGCAGAAGTGGCCACCATAGGCTGTGGTGGCCGGTTTGGGACACCGAAGCCTGTGCGCTGGCAACAATCTTTGGCAGTTGTTCACCGAGAAGAACGAACACGATGCCATTGGCGACGAATTGTACCGAATCCCAGACCGCAGTTCGCTGGATGCGGGTTGCTCCGAGTGCCAGTCCGGTGGCCTCGGCCCGCGCCATGGTAACACCTGCGGCGACGGCGGCGAACAGGCCCGATGCCGACGCCGCCTCCGCTAAAAGATAAGCGATAAATGGAATCAGCAGACTGACGACAATCTGTGTCCCGGGATCCTCACCGATGCGCGTTACAACCCATGTTTTGGCTCTTACGATGGCCAGAGTGATGCCGAACCCAATCGCGAGACCGGCACCTGCAACCCACAGAAACGAAGCCGAGGCCGAGCCAATCGAGAAGCTGCCTGCGAGTATGAATACCACCGCAAAGCTGAGACAGATCAGGCCTGTTGCGTCGTTCAACAGCGACTCGGCATGTAGTAGGTTCATCATCCGCTGCGGTATCGGCACCCTGCGGGCGATGGACGTCACGCTAATCGGGTCCGTCGGAGCCAAAGCCGCTGCCAACGCGAACGCAACACCGGCTGGCAAGGCTGGAACAAGCCAGGCTATGAACGTGCCGATCACCAGAACGGTCACGACGACCAGCCCGAACGCCATGTGCAAGATTTGCCATCGATCGCGGACAAGCTCATCAGTCGAAATGCGCCATCCGTCGATGAATAGGAGTGGCGGCACGAGCAGCAGGAAGAATACTTCCGGTTCTAGGTCGACCTCCAACAGTGGTATCAGACCCGCAATTGCACCGAATGCAATTTGTACCAGCGGTCGCGGTACAGGGAGGGCCGTGATGCGTCCGACGATGCCACTAAGTACGACGATCGTGAGCAGCGTTAGGGATGTAAAAATTGCGTCCAATGGGACTCCTCAAGATACTCAGACGGGCTAAATCTGACCAAGCGGTGTAGCGTTGACGTAACCAGACCAGCCATTAAGCGACGAAACCTCTCGCGGAGGGCGACAAACTTTAGGGATAGAAGACAATTCCGGTCGACTCACCAATGTAGATCAGTGCGCGGACCATCTTGGCCGACGATGCTGGCCTCAGATGCACGACTATATGCTCACTGTTTTTGATCCTGACGCGCGATACAACAACGCGATTTTCGCATCTTAGCATCAGTAGCCGGACCGCATCCTTATTAATCAGATAAATGGATATTCAACATGACTACCACATTGAAATCCAACCCGAATGTCTCCCGCTCCGCCACAGCCACGTCGGCGGCCAGCCTAGATGAAGCGATCCGGATGAAGGCGATGGTCTTTGTCGGACCAGACAAGATCAAGCTTCAGGACTGCCCCAAGCCAGCCATTTTGGAGCCAGGAGATGCAATCGTGCGCGTCACCCAGACCACAATTTGCGGCACTGACTTACATATTCTGAAAGGCGATGTGGCCACGGCGACACCGGGCCGTATCCTCGGCCACGAAGGTGTTGGCGTGATTGACAGCGTGGGGTCTGCCGTAACCTCGTTCAAGCCCGGCGACCACGTATTGATCTCCTGCGTCAGCGCCTGCGGCACCTGTGAGTTCTGTCGCAAGCAGATGTATTCCCATTGTACGAGCGGCGGTTGGATCCTTGGGAATTCTATTGACGGGTGTCAGGCAGAATTTGTTCGCACGCCCCATGCTGATATGAGCCTCTATCACATCCCCGAAGGTTCAGATGAGGAGGCGCTGGTGATGCTCAGTGATATCCTACCTACTGGTCTTGAATGTGGCGTGTTGAACGGCAAGGTTCAGCCGGGCAATTCAGTCGCAATCGTGGGGGCAGGGCCAATTGGTCTGGCCGCACTCCTGACGGCGCAGTTCTATTCACCCGCGAAAATTATAATGATCGACCTCGACGATAACCGTCTGGAGATTGCCAAGACGTTTGGCGCGACGGCCACAATCAACTCGACGGATGGCAGTGCCTTCGACGAAGTGATGGTCATGACGGGCGGGGCCGGGGTCGATACCGTTATCGAGGCCGTCGGCATCCCTGCAACCTTCGAGTTGTGCGAGAAGCTGGTCGCGGCGGGGGGCGTCATCGCCAATATCGGCGTCCACGGCAAGCCTGCCACCCTGCATCTTGAGGCTCTGTGGGACCGCAACATCGCGATCACTACGCGTCTGGTGGATACAGCGACAATACCGATGTTGTTCAAGACAGTTGCGGCGAACAAGATCGATCCGACGCAGCTCATCACACATCGTTTCACGATGGCCGAAGGCGAAAAAGCCTACGAAACCTTCGGTAATGCAGCTGAAACAAAGGCGCTCAAAGTCATCATCACAACATGAGCTTTCAATGCAGGTGGGATTGTTCCAACCCACCCGCATAAGAATTTCCTGCACGTCACACATGGTGTCGTGCTGGTGGTGCATTAGCTTGAATGGCCACTAAATGAACAATGCAAACTACTGCCGCGACCGCAACAACATTTGTTTTATCGGCCTAAGGACTCTGTCCGACGAAAAAAGACCCGACGTTCGTACAACATCATACCGACCGAACGCCTCTCATAAAGGATTTTTCAATGCCGCATTTGCCTTCCTCTCTTAGCATCGTAACATTGGCCTGCCTGTGCGCCACCTCAGCGCTGGCTCACGAAGAAACCGCGCATTGCGATGCTGTCGCAGCGTCTGTAGAGGACGCGGGATATGGCGATGTCGTCACGGTTACCTGCGAGGATGGGCAGGCCTTGATTGCGGGTGATACCTATCCAGACCATGATTTGATGACGGGGATCACCGGTACAAATGAACAGGTGCCTGTCCCGGCTGTAGGCTACTTTTCACCCATTCCGCTCGCCCCCGTGACAGGGTCTGAGCCGCACACAAGGGACGCGGCCCTGGGCGTGGCAATTAACGGCGTACCTATCTACGACTACACCGCCGGTGGCGAGATGTCGCAAGACGATCTGGCCACCTATCAAGCTGATCTTGACACGGTGACCACGGGTCAGCTTGATGTCTGCGGTGGGCATGCCGGGCGCGGCGATGATTATCACTACCACGCCGAACCGACCTGCATGATCGAAGCGATGGCGAACGCCGGACCCGATGCGATCATCGGTTGGGGCTTTGACGGGTTCCCGATCTACACCAAGACCAATCCCGATGGGTCCGAGATCGCAGATGGCACGCTGGACGTTTGTAACGGGCAGGTCGATGATGTTTTTGGTTATCGCTATCACACGTCGGAAAAGGCACCATATATCATCCAGTGCCTGATGGGCGAAACGCTTGACTTGGATAGTTTGCCACGCGTCAGACCGTTGTCGCAGCAAGGAGGCGGTCGCGGCGCAGAGGCAGGACGCCCTCCGAGGGGCGGTGTTGAAGATCTTGTGTTTGTGCAAGACGCCGGGACCGGTGAGCGTCTGATGACCTACAGCTATCAGGGTGCCGATTATTATATCAAATACACGCAGTCGGAGACTGAGAACTGTTATGACTTCGAAACCCGCACAGTGACCAACAATGGCGAGCTGTTCGAAGCAGAGTTGTGCCGCGAATGAGACATTTTGTTTCTCCGGCCATTGCTGGCCTGTTCTGTGCACTGGCGTTGCCTACTTTCGCGCAACAGCAGCCCCCAGAGGGTGAATCGGCAGGTGAGCGGCCCAATGCTCCTGCATTTGAATTGACCAGCCCCGATTTCGTTGACGGTGCTGCAATGCCCGACGATCTGAAATGCACCCGCGATGGTGGCAGTGGTCTGTCGCCGCCGCTGGCTTGGACCAACGCCCCCAGAGAGACGGGCGGCTATGCCATTGTAATGCAACATTATCCGCATGGCACCTATCCCAGCGTCAATGACCCCAGCCATTACTGGTTGGTCTGGAACATCCCAGCCGATGCGGACGGGTTGGACACGGGCAATCCACATAGCCTCGGGGTGGAAGGCAGCGACAAAGACATCCGCGATACGGGGTACACGCCGCCCTGTTCACCCGCTGGTGGCAGAACCCATGAATATACCATCTGGGTCTATGCACTTGATGGGCCTCTAACGGAACTACCGTCCGAGGACAGCATCGAAATCAGTTGGCCCGACGTTATCGGCGCACTTGAGGGACATGTGCTGAACGCGGCGTCGATCACCTTCACGAACTAAACCAAAGACAATTGACATCTGTGAAAGGAAATAAAATGCGTTTCATCCTTGCTGTAACCGCAGCCCTTGCCGCCCAAGCGGCGCATGCCGAAGACATCACTGCCGAGATCTGGGTCGACAACTGGTTTACCGTTTACGCCAATGGCGACATGGTCATGGAGGATCCTGTTTCGATCACCACAGAGCGGTCTTTCAACGCCGAGACAGCCACCTTTACGGTTGATTTGCCTGCGGTGATCGCGATTGAGGCCAAAGATTTCAAGGAAAACGACACCGGTCTCGAATATATCGGCACCGATCGCCAGCAGGTGGGCGATGGCGGTATGATTGCGCAATTTATGGATGCGACGACGGGTGAGCTCGTCGCTGTAACCGACGCAGACACTAAATGTCTGGTTGTGCACTACGCCCCTGTCGATCTGTCCTGTGCGGATGAGGCCAATCCCGTTGCGGGGATCGGTGCCTGCGCGTTCGTCGAGACAGACATCCCTGATGATTGGACAGCGGTAGATTTCGATGACAGCGACTGGCCCGCGGCAACCGTCCATAGCGCAGCGGACGTCGGCCCGAAGGATGGCTATGACGAGATCACCTGGGACAGTTCGGCCGAGTTGATCTGGGGTGAAAGCCTCAAGCAGGACAACACCTTGCTGTGCCGCATAACTATCGGCGAATAATTCTGTAAGGCCGTCATTTACGGCCCGATTTGGAACTATCGGGCGACGTGTATCAAATTCAGTTTGTTGAGCGCTACAAGAACCGTCGCACCTGCGACTTATACTGGAGATACGCCGCCCCGTATTGCTCTTCCAGCCAGCTTTCCTCTGCAAAGGGGAACGCCAAAAACACGGCAATCCCTGCGACAATGGACGGCAGCGCAGTGACGGTTGCGCACAACAAGGCCCAACCGATCAGGATCGCGATATCACTAACGTATTGAGGGTTTCGGGAAAAGCGATAGAGATCGTCCGTCTTGAGCTGACCTGCCGCCCCCATCGTCTGGTTGGCGCCGAAACCGATCACCTCGTACCAGACGCCCGCATTTCCGATTAAGATCAGGAGTGGCCCCACGACGTAGCGTAGCCAGAACGGCACCTGAATTTCTCCCCAACCGAGAACCCCCAGAGCGACGACTGCCGCGAAAAAAGCCAACGTGCCGGCCCAGCCAACGAACGCTGTAATAGCGCGGAATGTTTGCGGTGGCCAGATTCGACTGTCGGGCCTCATGACTGACCAAAGGACAGCCGCCAGCGTCAAACCGCTAATCAACAGCGCCACAGATGAAAGCATGGTTTCCGCCAAATTCATTCCAATCCTCCAGCGTCATCTGCTGTCGGTGTCACTCAGAACATAGTAGGGTTCCGCAAGTTCTTCCAATCAGAAACCGGTTACATGCCTGTATCGCCAAAGGCATCGTGCGACGTCAGAACCTTCAGGACATTCATATTACGCCTTCCTTGTTTTCGATCATTTTTTCGGGACCCACATGGATCACCCGTTTGCCAAAACTCTCCCCACGCAGCAGGCCGATGAACGCACGCGGCGCAGCTTCCAGACCCTCGATCACCTCTTCTCGGTAGTGAATCTTGCCGGCCGCAAGCCAGTCGGTCATCGCGGTGGCAAACTCAGGGTAGAGATGCCCGAAATCCTGAAAGATGATGAAGCCTCGCATGGTCAGGCGCTTTCGCAGGATTTGACCCATAAGCCAGCCCATCCGGTCCGGCCCGGTCGGTAAGGCAGTGGCATTGTAGCCCGACACGAGGCCACAGAGCGGAATGCGGGCCGCAGTGTTAAGCAGTGGCAGAACAGCGTCAAACACAGCACCGCCAACATTTTCGAAATAGACGTCGATGCCCTTGGGCGTGGCAGCTTTCAGCTGGTTGGCAAACCCATCTGATTTATGGTCGATACAGGCGTCAAACCCCAAGTCATTGACGGCAAAAGCACACTTCTCTGCGCCGCCTGCGATGCCCACGACAGTGCATCCCATCAGCTTGGCAATCTGCCCGACCGTGGCACCAACCGGCCCGGTTGCCGCCGCCACGCAAACAGTCTCGTCCGGCTTTGGCAGTCCGATCTGGGTCAAGCCTGCCCAGGCTGTAAATCCCGGCATTCCCATAATCCCTAGCGCCCATGATGGATGCGCAAGATCAGGGCCAAGGACGGTGACACCTTCTCCATCCGAAACCGCGAAATCTTGCCAGCCATTCGCGCACAGCACCCAGTCACCTGGGTTGAACCCCTCCAGATGCGAGACGACGACCTGTGCGACTGTGCCACCTTCCATCACTGCGCCCAAAGCTACAGGTGCCGCGTAAGAGGGCGCGTCGCTCATCCGGCCGCGCATGTAGGGATCAAGCGACAGGTATTCGGTGCGCAACAGTATCTGGCCCGGCGCAGGTTTAGGTACGGTGCTCGTTTCAAGGCGCAGGGTGTCTTTGTTGGGTTCGCCCTGTGGCCGTTCGGCCAGCACGAGTTGGCGGTTAATTGTCAGGGATTGGGACATGAATAATGATCTCCTGTCGGTAATGTAAGGCCAAGCGACCGGTGACCGAGCGCGGGAAGCGATGTGTCTTTGGTTCGGTGATAAAGGAGTGGCATCGCCACATCTTCGTGATCCCTACATCACGTTGGACGATGGGGGACTGATCGATGTTAGGTCCCAGTGTCGATTTCTCTGATCCAGTGTCGACAGAGCGATAGCAAATAGCTGGCAGACAAGTCTGACGAAGTCTCAGTAGTCGTATCATGGTTTCACGGAACGGAAATCAAAGCGATTTCCAAAGGTAAAGACTCCTCTCGCCGATCACGTATTCAATGGTCGTGACAGGGAGAACTTGGACAATGATAAGAAGCTTTCTACCACTGACAGCCCTTTTGATGGGATCAGCATTCTTGCTGTTTGCAGGTGGCGTAAACAGTCTCATCATGCCTGTAAGGGGAGAGGCCGAAGGGTTTAGGGCCTTTAACTTATGGGCATCCGTCCCAGTGTGATGGTGATCGGAGCAGCGCCCTCATGGAACGGGTCAGTTCTCAGCTCCAATAGGTGTCGTTGCGCGGAACCGCGCAGATCGCTCGATAAGATCATTCACGTGGGATGCGGCGCGGATCGTCAGAGGATGAGGGCTAGCACCGATCCGGGGCTCAATGGTACGCGCCATGTCGCGTGCCAGTTCTAACTGCGGACCTGATGCGGTTGCCAACAAGGCGATGACCAGGTTCTCCAGAGCAATCACCCGGATATGAAGGAGGCCCATCTGGGCATTATCGACCGAAGGCATTTCCGCTTGAACACGACCGGATGCCAAATCGGTTTCACGACCGCATTGACCCGAGCCTCCCTCATTGGCCCATCTTGACAGCGCTCGGTCACGCTGTTGGGCGGCACCGATAGCCTGAAAATCTTGATCTGACATGTGTCCTCCCTGATGATTGACGCGACCAGACGCCCTATTGATCTTGGCGCGCATCTCTCGGTTTCCGGCTCCAATGACGACCTTGCCAACGGCATGTCCCTTCGCAAGATGCGCGTAGGCGGGGTCGAACTCATCCATGGCGAAGATGCTGTCGGTGACAGTCTGGACTATGCCTTTGCATAGAAACCAAGAACGCCAGTGTAAAACACTACAACGCATCAATATTCGCGTTGGACAGGCCGATATGAGAAAAAGTGCGGCGAAGTCATGCTGCGTTGAGCGTTCGGCGCTGCAGGAGCATGCCGTAGACGCCGCCCAAGACGGCTCCGTACACAATGTGGAGCAATAACGTCATAATTGGTGCCATCACGCCCAAATTCATGCCGAAAAATCCGGCACCCGCCATTGGCATCACGACGATCATCATGCCAAGCCATGCAGCCACACCAAAGACAATGCCCTTACCAACAGCACTGCCTCCGGGGATCACATCGTAAAGCAGGGCAAATCCGCCGCCCCATGCAATTGTGCCGATCATGAAGTGGATGATCCATCCGACTGCGACGGACGCGCCCATCATCATGCCGATCATTGCGGCGACATCCAGTTCGGGCATCACGCCCATCATACCTTTGACAACCATCATCGCTGACAGGACGACAGTTGCAACGAATCCGGCGACAAGGCCTGCTGAGACATTTTTCATTTTGGTCTTCCTCTTTCAAGGGCATCAGCCCGGTTTCTTGTTTCCCATTGTGAGGTCGGGACATGGCGTCTTGATCCGGCTGCATTCCCCGTAAGGGATTATAATCCGCAATAGCGGCGACAATGGTCAGGCATCGCCATGGTTGGGTTATGTCTACGACACGTTTGACAACAGGAGACTGATCGAGGTTAGGCCATGGCGACCCCTTTTATGATCTGATGGAGACACGGCGGTTGTATCCGGCGGGCAGCAAGGCACCTTTGAAGGGTGCCACCAATATATGTCGGAGCGCTTCGGTCTCGTAACCGTTGCAGCAATTAAATGTAGAGTTCCTTCTCATGGACATGAGGTGGGCCGCGACCGGAAGGTGGTATATAAATGTCGACACAGGATTTCACTCCATCGAGACGCGGGTTCATGGCATCTGGCCTGGCCGGTACGGCACTTGTGTCTCTGGCGCGGCCCGTTTTTGGGCAAGCTACGGTTCCGGCGCTCACCGATTACATACCAACAGCTTTTTCAGCTGAAGAATGGGCATTTGTACAGGCCGCGACATCGCGACTTATCCCGTCGGAAGGCGAAGGGCCGGGTGCCGCCGAGGCACGTGTTGCGGTGTTCATCGACCGCCAGCTTGCCGATGATTTTGGCACCGCTGCCGACTGGTACATGAAGGGTCCGCACGACCCAGGGGCGGATCCGCTTTTGGGCTTTCAATCGTCGCTGTCGCCCGCGCAGATCTATCGCGATGGCATCAAGGCGTTCGACGATTGGTGCCGCGAGAACAAGGGCGCGGCATTTGCCGAACTGGACCCAGTTGCGCAGGACGCTTCGCTGACTGCGCTCGACGGCGGTGAAGTTAATCTGCCGGACGCCTTGCGCGATTTCTTTGATGTTCTGCTTCAGAACACCAAAGAAGGCTATTTCAGCGACCCGCGTTACGGCGGCAATCATGGCATGTCGGGATGGGTTCATATCGGCTTTCCAGGCGCGCGGGCCAGCTTTCTCGAATGGAACGATCCCGCGATGGACAATGTCGCTTACCCGCTCGGCCCCGTGTCGATCGCTGGCGAAAGGACCTGAACGATGGCACGCACAGACCCCAAAAAAGACGTCGTTATCATCGGGCTTGGATGGACCGGGTCGATGGCAGGCATCGAACTGGCTAAGGAAGGCCTTGAAATTCTCGCACTTGAACGCGGCGCGGATCGGGACACGGTGCCCGACTTTCAATACCCCAACGTGGCAGACGAGTTACGCTACGGAGTGCGGTACGGCTTCATGCAAAAGCCTGTCAATTCGACGCTGACCCTGCGGCACGGCACACAAGATACCGCCCTGCCAATGCGGCATTTGGGGTCGTTTTTGCCGGGCGATGGGGTAGGGGGCGCAGGTGTTCATTGGAACGGCAACACTTGGCGACCCTTGGCCGAGGAATTGCGATTGAAATCCTACGTTTCTGAGACGTTCGGGGCCGCTATCATCCCCGACGGCATGACGATTCAGGACTGGGGCGTCACCTACGACGAACTCGAGCCCTATTTCGACCGCTTTGAATATATGCTGGGAATTTCCGGTCAGGCAGGGAATATCAAGGGCGCGATCGTGCCAGGCGGCAACCCGTTTGAGGCACCGCGCGCACGTGATTTCCCGATGCCGCCCCTCCAGATGCAACTGGGGCCGCGCATGTTCCGCGATCAGGCCGAGGCGATGGGGTTACATCCGTTTCCGATGCCCGCCGCCAATGCCAGCGAGGCTTATGTCAACGAGTACGGAATGCAACTTGGTCCCTGTAATTACTGCGGTTTCTGCGAGCGCTATGGTTGCCTCAACTATTCCAAATCCTCACCGCAGACTTGCATTCTCGACGCGCTGAAGCGCTATGAGAATTTCAGCTACCGCACCCATTGCGAGGTTCTGAAGGTCGAATTGGCCGAGGATGGCAAGACGGCGACTGGCGTGACCTATTTTGATGAATCCGCGCAGGAAGAGGTCTTTCAACCCGCCGACTTGGTCATCATGGCGGCCTATTCGCTGCACAATACCCACCTGTGCCTGCTATCGGGGATCGGCGAGCCCTACGATCCGGCGACAGGGACCGGTGTCACAGGACGTAACTACTCCTATCAAATGACCGGTGGCACCAGCGCGTATTTTGAGGATGTCGAATTCAATCCGTTTATCGGCTCGGGATCGACGGCATATGTCATCGACGATTTTGCGACCAACCAGATTGATTTTGCAGCCGAAGGTTTCATCGGCGGTAGCTATATCAATTCCGGGCAATCCAACGGCCAGCCGATCCGGTCCATGTCGTTGCCTGCAGGCGTGCCCGCGTGGGGTGCGGGTTGGAAGCAGGGAGTCAAGGATTGGTACGGCCATGCGATGAGCGTCGGATCGCACGGGTCGAACATGGCCTATCGGGATTGCTACCTCGACCTTGATCCCACCTATACCGACAAACACGGACGTCCCCTGATGCGGATGACCTTCGACTGGAAAGACAACGACATCCGCATGACCCAGTTCATGAAATCTAAGATCGAACCGATCGTCGAGGCGATGAATCCCACGTCCTATAGATCGTCCTATAAGGCAGCGGGATCGCATTACGACGTGCGCCCCTACCAGTCGACACACAACGTCGGCGGCACGGCGATGGGGGACGATCCGACCACGTCGGTGCTCAATCCCTATCAACAGGCATGGGACGCACATAACGTCTTTGCGCTGGGGGCGGGGTCGTTCCCGCAGAACATCCAGTACAATCCCACCGGGTTGCTCGGCGGACTTGCCTACTGGACGCTCGATGCGATCCGCACGAAATATCTCTCCAATCCGGGACCACTGGTATGACTCTTATGGGCAAGGTCCTGCGCGGCGTTGGCGCATTGGTCGTGGTGGCGGTGGTCGTCCTTTTCGCCATCATTTTCGTCCCTGTGCAACGAACGCCCGCGCAGGTTCATCTGGCGGCAGACGACATCGTCGTTTCCGGTTCGGGCGAATACGTGATGCGGCTGGCCGATTGCGCGGCGTGCCACACTGCCAAGGACCGCGAACCTTTCGCGGGCGGCTATCCGATCGAAAGTCCACTTGGCACGATCTATTCATCAAACATCACGCCTGATCCCGAGCATGGCATCGGTGATTGGACTTTGGCGGATTTTCGCGCAGCACTTTACGACGGGATCGACGAGGAAGGGCGCCACCTTTATCCCGCCATGCCTTCGGCCAACTACCGCAAGCTGAGCGAGGCGGATATCGGCAGCCTTTACGACTACCTGATGAACGACGTGGAGCCGGTCGCCAACGACCCGCCCGAGACGGAGCTTTCCTTTCCTTTCAATCAGCGCTGGGGCCTGCGGCTATGGAAATGGGTCGCTTATAAGGACGCGGGCTTTGCGCCGCGCTACGGCGATGCGGTTCTCGACAGGGGCGCCTATCTGGTGGAAGGGCCGGGCCATTGCAGCGCCTGCCACAGCCCGCGCACTGCACTTTTTGTCCAATCGGGATATACGCCCGACGACAGCGCATTCCTGTCAGGCGGTATAATCGACGGTTGGGCGGTCCCTGCGTTGCGTGGCCCCGGAAGCGCGTCTGCGATGTGGGACGAGGCACAGATGGTGGCTTTCCTTCAGTCCGGGCGCAATGCTCACAGCGGCGTTGCTGGGGAAATGGCCCTCGTCGTCGATGAGTCGCTGCAATACATGACCGATGCGGACGTCACTGCTGTGGCAAGGTATCTGCGCCATGTGGCGACCGACGATGACGCGTTGGATACCCCCGCTTTGGCCTCTGCCGATCCGGCTGACACCGAGACCGCCGCGATGCTGCTGGCGGCGTCACCGGATATGGAGCTCGGCGCGCGGCTCTATCTCGACAACTGCAACGCCTGCCACTTCAATACCGGAATGGGTGCTGACGAGGTGTTCCCCGAACTGGTGGGCAATTCGACCGTGCTGGCGGACGAACCGGACGGGTTCCTGCATGTGATCCTAAATGGGGCGCAGCTGCCGTCGACCGCGACACGTCCGTCCAGATTGCGGATGCCGCCGTTCCGTGATCGGTTGTCTGATGATGAAGTGGCAGCATTGGCAACCTTTGTCCGGCAAGCTTGGGGAAATGATGCTGCTCCCATAGCTGCAGCGACAGTCGGCGGGGTGCGCAAGAAGACCTCGGATAGCGATATCATCCGCTAAGGCCAATGGTTCGAAATTGCTTACTGCTGAGCCAAATTAGTTTCAGGATGCCATGATGCGCAGGACGGATAGTCCAATTGATCCCAGTCGCGATTTCACCGCCGGCTCCGTGAACGGCCGGTCGAAACTCGTCTGGTATGTCGACTACACTTTCAACTACACATCCGTGGTGCGCGATATAATGCGGGCCGCTGCGCAAGACCTTTACCAAGACCAGGCGGTCGTTGCATTCCGTCAGGCCCCTTGCGCCAACCAATCTGACCAACGGGACCTCACGGCGCGCGCGGCCGTCGCTGCGGGCTGGCAAGGCAATTACCTGGACATGCATAGCGCGCTGCTTGAGCATTCCGGCGAGATCGAAAAGCAAGATGTCGAGCGTATGGCGCAGGAAATCGGTCTCGACGTTAAACGCTTCCGGGCCGACTTTCGATCTGACGAGACATGGGATCGCGTCACGCAAGATCGGGCGGCTGCCAAGAAGGCGGGTCTTGAGGATCATAGTGGGCTGATCATTGATGGCCGCATTTATCAGGGGGCATGGGACGAGGCGTCTTTGATGGAAGCGCTTGAAAAGCCGCTGGGACACCGGATCATGCGGGCGGGCGCGGAATTCCAAAATTGGGCAGCCTCTGCAGGGATGGCATTGATCCTTGCGACCTTTTCCGCACTGATCATGGTCAATGTCGGCTTTGACGCGGCCTATGAGCGTCTGCGCGACTTGATTATTTCCATAGGCATTGGTGAAGCCACGTTTGCGTTGTCGGCGCAGGCTTGGGTCAATGATGGCTTGATGGCTGTGTTTTTCCTGTTGGTTGGCATCGAGATCAAGCGCGAGTTTGTGGACGGTGAATTGTCTGAACTCTCCAAAGCCTCGTTGCCCCTTCTGGGCGCGATAGGTGGCATGGCAGCTCCGGCATTGATTTATCTGGCGTTCAATTGGGATCATCCAAGTGCGCACGGCTGGGGCGTGCCGATGGCCACCGATATTGCCTTCACACTTGGGATTTTGGCCTTGCTTGGGGACCGTATTCCCCCGGCGCTCAAGGTGTTCATCACGGCCCTTGCGATTGCAGATGATCTGGGCGCGATCCTTGTGATCGCGGTTTTCTATAGCGAGGGGATCAATGCCGAACCATTGCTGATCGCCGGTGGCGGCTTTGCAACCATGCTTGTCATGAACAGGGTCAAGGTATACGCGCGTGCGCCCTATCTGATTTTGGGTGTGGTGCTGTGGTTCTTCGTGCACGAGTCCGGGTTGCATGCGACGTTGGCCGGTGTACTGACTGCTGCCGCGATCCCGTCCAGACGCACAGGAAATATCGCCGGTGCGGCGGCACAGACATCCGCCTTGTTTGACCGTGAGCTTCGTGTAGCAAAAACGTCTCCAGCGACGGTTTCTTCGCGGTCTCTGCACCTGTTGCAACAGGCGCTGGATCGTCTGCGCGAGCCGGGCTATCACCTGCAACATGCGCTTGAAGGGTGGTCCAACTTTCTGATCTTACCGCTGTTCGCGTTCTTCAACACGGGGATCGTTTTCTACGGGAAATCATTTGATGTGACGACACCCGAAGTTCTGGGTGTCATGGCGGGCCTGATCATCGGCAAACCTCTTGGCATCGTTTTTATTTGCTGGTTGGCCGTAAAAACGGGCATCGTGGACCTCCCGTCCGGCATGACATGGCGGCACATGATCGGTGGCGGCTGCCTTGCAGGCATCGGTTTCACAATGTCGATTTTCATCGCCACAGCAGCCTTTGACGGCGCGGCAGTGAACTCGGTCAAGCTTGCAGTGCTGATTGCGTCGGTCATAGCCGCGACGATTGGTGCGCTCATTCTGCGATCATCTGAACCAGATTGACTCAGACGGGTCTGAGTTCAGGCAAGGCAGTGGTTACCCAAGGCTTGATCGGTGTTAGCTCAAGGCGACCTCTTTTCTGATTAGGTGGAGACGTGACAGTCGGGTTCGACTGCTCAGACGCGTGAAGCTAAGAGGAGAAATCAAGAATGACAATCAAGGGAAAAGTGGCACTTGTGACCGGCGCTGGCCAAGGGATCGGACGTGGCATTGCTTTACGTTTGGCAAAGGACGGCGGCGACATCGCGATTGTCGATATCAATGAAGAAAAGATGGCCGAAGTCGCTAATGAGATCGAAGGGCTTGGCCGCAAGGTGGCAACCTTCAAAGCGGATGTCAGCGACCGAGCCGAGGTTTATGCCGCGGTCGAGCATGTCGAAAAAACGCTTGGCGGGCTCGACATCATGGTTAACAACGCCGGTATCGCGCAGGTCGATCCGATTGCGGATGTCAAACCGGAAGACGTGGACCTTATCCTGAAAATCAACATCCAAGGCGTTCTCTGGGGTATTCAGGCTGCTGCTGCCAAGTTCAAGTCCTTGGGTCACAAAGGCAAAATTATCAATGCATCGTCCATAGCAGGGCACGATGGCTTTGAGATGCTTGGTGTCTATTCGGCGACGAAGTTTGCTGTCCGTGCGCTGACGCAAGCTGCGGCGAAGGAATATGCCAGCGAAGGCATCACGGTGAACGCCTACTGCCCCGGCATTGTGGGAACGGATATGTGGGTCGAGATTGACAAGCGTTTCTCTGAATTGACCGGCACCCCGATTGGCGAGACTTATGAAAAGTACGTGGGTGGCATTGCATTGGGGCGGGCGCAGACACCAGACGATGTCGCCGCATTGGTTTCCTACCTCGCGGGCCCGGACTCTGACTACGTGACAGGGCAGGCAATCATTGCCGACGGCGGGATTGTTTATCGGTAGCATCGCTGCGGATGGTCTCCAATGACCCTTGTGGTGAGACCCAAGTCAGGGTTTTGGCGGCCTGATCGACATCAGTGCGGGGTCTGATCGGCGTGTTACTTTCAGAAATCCCTACTCTTAGGAGGCTCGGATGGGCCGCATTGGCACTTAGGTCGATATCACCAAGGAGACAAGCACATGACTACATCAGATGTTCAATTTGAGAAGTATGAAAGCCAACTCGCCGAATGGAGGGCCCAAGTCGCAAAGCTTGAAGCCAAAGCCGCCGGCGCTGCTGTTGAAGCAAAACCCGCCTATTTGCGCGATGTTGAAGAACTGAAGGAAAAATTTGCAAAATCCGAGAAACAATATGACGAGGCCCGCAAAGCGCAAAAGGACACCTCACCCGATGTGATGGATGGGCTGAAATCTACTTGGCAAGATCTTGGGGTTGCGGTTGGCAAGGCGATGGGTCGTTTTGGCTGATCGGGCACCAGCCGCCCAAACCAATCAATCTAAAAAGGACTGAATTCCATGACTACGAGCAATACAAGCAAGAGCATCGAGAACCTACAAACCGCGCTGTCGATGGAACTGACAGCGATACAGCAATATCTGCTGCACACCCATGTTCTGGACGACTGGGGGCTTGATCTGTTGGCCGGACGGATGCGCGACGAAATGGGCGAGGAACTGGGCCATGCCGGTCGATTTATTGATCGCATCCTTTTTCTTGAAGGAATGCCAAAGATGCAAGCCGCTAAAGCTCCGGTTCAGGCACAGGATCTCGACGCGATGTTTCAATCTGACCTCGTTGATGAGCGCGGTTCAGTGCAGTTTTATACGCAGGCAGCGCAGGACGCGGCTAAAGACAATGACATAGGCACAAATCGATTGTTTGAGGACATAGCGATCGAAGAAGAAGGTCACGTTGATTGGCTGACCCGCCAGATGAGTTTGCTGGAGAAAATGGGCGCGCCGACCTACATGCTTTCCCAGATGGAAGCTCCGCAGGCGTCTTGAGCAATACATCCGTTTCAATGCCGCGCGGAATACAAACGAGTAATATGAGGCCAAGACCTCACCTAGATTACCCAAACGTCCCATCTTTTCAGTGAGTGGTTTGGACGTGCGCTTTGTTTGCTGCAGGAAGGAAATAGAAAAATGGCTGAATTCGTATCGAAAACCGCAAACAATGCTGCAGATGCCTCGGGGTCTGCGGTGCTATTCGCATTAACCGACATGCTGCGTTACCATGCTGCCGCCAAGGACGTGCGTTTTCCACTTAAGGAAATTTTCTTTGATCCCCGGCAGGGCATTTTGCGATTTGTTGCTCTCGACGTAGGCGGATGGTTCGACGATATCGAGGTGGTTGTTTCAACGCATTTGATGAGCGATCCCGACAAAAGCAACCGTGAATGGCCAGTTGAAATAAGTCCCGAAACAATCATGGCCGCGCCGGAATGGTCCGATCCTAAGATATTGAGACAAAACGAAAAAGTGACGATGCCACAGATTTTGGTTGGTCGATTAGGCAGGGGCTTCGCTGGTTTCGCCGATCTTGATCGACATGAGGCACATGATGATCCGGAGGCCCTCGGAAATTTGAGAGTGGATGGATTTGCTCGCCTTAGTGACTGGTTGGGCTTGCCGGTCTTCGGTCATGACAGCGAAGTCGGTACCCTGATTGATATCTTATTCGAACCTAAGACCGGGTCCTTGCAGCATCTGGTGATCGACACTGGAGGGGTGATTGCTGCGCAGCAGATGGTCGTGCCATATGATCGTCTGCTTCATCTGGCCAAGGGCGGTAGTCATGTGGTGATGGACGTGACTGAGAAGCTTCTGAGTGAAGCGCCGCCGCTCGAGTACTTCGACATGCTCAATCGCGCCTGGCTGGACAAGCTGCGGGCCTACTATCAGTTGGCGCCGAGGCTTTGAAGAACAGCACGACATCCGGCTTCGACTTCATCGTCGCCCTGAGGTTGATTTCAGTAATGATGCCAAGAGAATCGAAAGCCACTGCCGGGTTGACTAGGTAGAACGGAGCGCCACATGTTCATCGAAAAATTCCTACCAACGGCCCGAAAGCGGATGTGTTGCATCGAAGCGGATTCAGCTCTGCTACAGGCCGCGCGGCTTCTGGAGCGTGCCCACGACATGCTGTTGGTTCGCGACGCAAAGGGCCGCTTGGTCGGCGCCCTGACCAAAACCGATGCGGTGCGTCAAATAGGGAACTGCACCGGCAGCAGTTGCATGGTGCCGGTGAATGAGGCGATGACCCGGGACCTCATTACGTTGACACCAGAGGGTTTGCTAAAAGATGCCTGGGAGACGATGAAAAAGCATGGGCTTAAAAACATCCCGGTCGTTGATGCCGATCGCAAGCCGCTGGGGGTGCTGAACGCCCGCGACATTCTTCAAAATCTATGGCAGGAGGTCCAGCAGGAAGAGGACCTGCTGTTCAACTATGTGATGAACGTCGGCTATCGCTGATCTTATTAGAAGACCATCCGTTTGATCAACGCACGCAGGCTCAACCTCTGAACGATCAGGGTAAAGATGACGACAGCATGTATTGCGGTAAGGATTTCGGATTTCTCCGCTGACGGCAGCAAGGCGGGCCACTTAGCCTAAGTCTGGCGGCTTTCGCTTAGGTTCCGACTACCGGCGCCAGCGAGATCAGCACTTCGATTGAAGTGTCACCGATGTCCCGTTCACCGGTCAAACCTGCCGGACTCATGCACCCTTGCGGGGCGGGATCGCTCGACAGACATTTGATCACCGCGCTTAAGTTCCACTTCAGTCCACGCCAAACTCCAGCATCTTCTCCAGACCTTCCGTCAGAAACTCTCCGATTTCCGGCTGTCCCAGCAGATAGCGGCTTACCAGCCCCTTATGCTGCTGTCGCGCGAGGGCTTTTGTCTGCTCCCATTCCGCAGGTTCGACGTCCCCTCGGCCGATCCAGAACAGGGCGACCAACCCGTCCTTTTGTTCGTCATTCATGCTCTCGATCTCTTGCGTGATTTCATCGCGGATTAGATCGCCCTTGGTTTCCTGCATGGTAACTGCCAATTCGTCGTCCGTAGCATTGCCGCCAAGGTCGGAAATGACCGCCCCTTCCTTCGCCATCACAGCGTTAAGCCGCAAAACCAGTTCCTCAATACGAGTAGTGTTAAAGGGAAGCGCAACCATCGAAATCTCCTGTTCATTTGATCAATATGTTAACAGGTCAGCTGCGTTCCTAACTGATATCGATCATGATGCTATGCCCTTATCTGTGTGCGTGGTGTTCAGGCAAAAATCGGCACGGGATCTCGGGAGGCGATTGGACACGGGGCGGTGCAGACGCCGACCACTGTTCGCATTGGCTCTGCGAGGACCCGTGGAAAGGGTGAAGCGGGTGCCCCGTGATTAGGGGATCATGCTGGATTTGTGCGACCGAGTTTAGAATGTGCTCCGAAATCAATCTTAATAGCGCGACATGCAATGCCGTTTGTATCCTAAGGTTGATCCAAGTTAGCGAGCGTCCGTTTCTTCGATGTTAAAAACGACAGAGGGTCTGTTCCGCAGTCAGTTGTACCTCTCAATTCTCCCGACCGAGATAATTGTACGATGTCCGAACAAATCCGCAAGAAAGATGATCTGGATCGAGACTGCGGCGAAGCGTCGAGCAGCTGCGCATGGGTAAATGACGGACACTTATACAGGTTGGACAATGAACCCATATCATTCTTTTTTTAGCATCAAACGGCTTTGGATCATCCAGACGGTCGGGATGATCCTCAGTTTTGGTGTTTTGCTGTTCATGGGGCGTCAGATTTACCAGATGGCCCCTCCTATTCCGACGGCCGTGGTTTCCACGACGGGCGAAGTTCTGTTCACCCGCGACGATATCGAGACCGGACAAAATGTCTGGCAATCGATCGGAGGAATGGAGCAGGGATCCAACTGTCGAACTTGAATGTGCGATGCACGCCTGCGACGATCCGACTGAACTTGGAGGTGCGTACGACCGCTACGCACCCTTTCGAGCCCATTGGTAATCGCTAAGATCTGCATCGCTGGCTTTGTCTCAATTCAAGTCTGGTGGATCGCCGCTGATCTGAAATCAGCTCCCCGATACCTAACCAGGCTAATCCGTCAAAACTGCATCTCCTATGAGATCAGGCTCGAGCCAAGGTGTATTGTGTGACTGAAGTCGCCCCATATTCGTGGCCAGCGGCACACATTGTAAGGTAATAGTTCCACAAACGCTTAAACCTTTGATCAAAAGACATGGACTCAATCTCGCTCCATGCGTCACCAAAAGCTTGGTTCCAGCGGCGCAGGGTGATGGAATAGCTGTCTGGGAAAGACAGGCAGTCCACGATTTTCAATCCTGATGCATTGGCTGTGTCGCGGATGCCTCTATCATAAGGCAGCATACCACCTGGAAAAACATGTTTGCGAATGAAATCCTGGGTTGTGCGATATGTGGGATATAAGTCGTCGGCGATTGTAATTGCCTGCACGGTTGCTATTCCATTGTCACTCAGCCGGTCATGGATGGACTTAAAATATACCGGCCAGTATTTTTCCCCGACATGTTCGATCATTTCAATGGATCCTATACCCTCATAGGATCCGGTTTCGTCGCGATAGTCCCGCAGGGTCACTTCAACCCGTTCCGACAGTCCCTCTTTTTGAACAAGTGCGGACGTATGTTCAAAATGTGCTTTTGACAGGGTCAAAGCGGTGACTTTGGCGCCCCGTTCTTTGGCCGCATAAATGGCCAGCGCACCCCAACCGCACCCGATATCCATAAACCTGTCATCTTCCTTGAGGTTTATAGTATCGCACATGCGTTTTATCTTGCGGCGTTGAGCCGTTTCTAATTCTTCGTGTGGGGTTTCGAAAATTCCAGACGAGTAGGACATGGTTTTATCCAGCCATGCGCCATAAAACGAATTGCCTAACTCATAATGTTTGGCCAGATTTTTTGGAGCTTGTTTCTGAGTGTTCAGCAATAACCGGTGCCGAAAAACCTCATACCAGCGCACGAGATTAGAGCCAGGAACAGGCTGGCTGATCAGTGCCAAATTGGCCACAAGAACATCCATGAATGCCTGCAAATCGGGCGTATCCCACCAGCCATCGAGATAGGCCTCCGCAAAGCCAAGATTACCATTGCGCACCACACGGGTGAACAAATGATCATGCCGTACGTTGAGATGTCCGATTGGGCCAGATTGGCTGCTCTTAATGCAAAACTGACGGTCATCAGGCAGAGTGATAATAATCTTTCCTCGTTCGATTTTTTGAAACTTCTTAAAAATCTGGGGGAAGTATTTCGGCAAATCAATCTGATCTGTAGTACTCGTTAGAGCTGTCATAATATCCTCCTCAAGAAGAGCCTGACTTTCCGGACAAACCTGTGTCGCAGCAGGGTGTTTTTCCACGGCGTCGGGGGGAGCAGGCTTTCACTGCCAACCCGCAGGTTCATTAAGATGGACATCGGCACGCTCCTCATTTGAACCGTGACATGGCGCTGTCGAAAGCGCCCGAAATGCTGATCCAGGCCGTGTCGAAGCCAGACTTCATGTCGTCCCATGCCTCGTTACTCGCGTCACGCAGTTCTTTCAGCTTCATCGCAGCTTCATCACGCTGTGCCCGCATCTCGTCGAGTTGCTTGCTAAATTTGATTTTCGCATCGGCGTCGGACTCGGCGACTTTCGCCTTAAACTTGTCGATGTCGGCGTCCCACTGATCCAGCTTCGCCTTGGCCTTCTCGATCTATTGTTCTCTCTCAGTCATGGTGCAATCTCATGCTTGATCCCATCGACGTTGGTTAAAACCAGCTTGTATGCTTGGCCCGTCACGAACTCGTAATTGTTGGGGCTTAAGTACATCCCACCATCGTTACTGCCCATTTCAATAACAACATCAATCACATTGGCGCGGCTAAGGTCGCCCTCGGCGAGGGCGGGACTTGTGGAAACCAGTGCAAGATCTCCAAAATTAGTGGCCATTATTTTCATAACGCTTCCTTTCAGAAAAAGTAGGCACTCATTCTGAGTGCCGTTGTAATCTTGACAGTCTTTTTGCAATGTTGCGTTGATCTGCATCAGGCCGTTGAGATTTAATTGCTTGGCCAAAATTATCTTCCAAGGTTGAAATTCTTGATAGGCATGTTCGCGAAACATGTCGGGACATTCAGGACAATGTGTCGGTCCTGTAAAGGAGCCACATACGCACTGTTCACTCCAGCGATGCCGGGGCCCATTAGGCGGCAATTGGGACACTGAAAGTGCCGTATACCAAGTTACTTCTGAAGTTTGGGTAGGGGGAAATCCGTTCGAACCCAACAGCGCCAGGTTTCCAAGTAAGGCAGTTTCCGGCCAATCGACGCTGGAGACAGATGGGGGTTCTGTCGCAAAGTTTTGGGTATTGTGCAGAGCTGTGTTAGCAACGAGTCTTTGAAATTGAAGGCGAGCTACTAACCGTGACGATTGATTTCAAGGGAAGCCACTACCCCAAGAGCGTCATCCTGTACGCCGTGTTTTTCTATGTCCGTTACGGCGTGTCATACCGCGACCTTGAGGAAATCATGGCAGAACGTGGCGTCGATGTCGACCATGCGACATTGAACCGCTGGGTTGTAAAATTCTCGCCGCTGATTTCAGCAAACGCCCAAGCGAGAAAACAACTGATAGCGATTTCTTGGCGGATGGACGAAACCTATATCAAGGTTCGTGGGAAATGGGTGTATCACTACCGCACCGTCGATCGTGATGGGCAAACACTTGATTTCATGCTGTCTGAGAGGCGGGATACCGCAGCGGCTAGACGCTTCTTCAAGCGTGCCGTTGGTACCAACGGCGTTCCAGATCGGATTGCCATCGACAAAAGCGGTGCCAATTTAGCCGGGCTGCAGAGCCTAAACCTCATTCTCAAGTTTACGAATGCAGCCAAAACCATCAAGATTTTTCAGTCGAATTACCTCAACAATATCGTTGAGCAAGACCACCGTTTCATTAAACGTATCACGCGGCCTATGCTCGGCTTCAAGGCCTTCCATTCAGCTGCGGCAACGCTGGCCGGAATTGAAACTGCACATATGATGCGCAAGGGCCAATTCGGCCAAACAGGCCTCTCTCCATTCAGTCAGTTTGCAACCCTCGCAATATAATTGCGTCCACCGATGACTGCCATTCAGACCGAAGAAATACTTGCGACAGAACCCTCACGACATCGTTCGACGGTTTCTGCCACGCTGAAACTATTATGTCCATTGCCCGCATCGCGGACAATGCTGGTCTTGTCCAACAAGATTTCTGATCGGCCCGTCTTTGCCACGGCCTTTCCAGTTGAGAGTGGCTGAGGGCGGCCGACACCTCGCGCGCTTTGCCTCAGAAAATGCCGTTTAAACACCTATTAAGTATGAAAAAATGTGAAAAAACAATCCACTTCAAAGCGTTCTTACTCCACTGCGCCCTGGCGCGGGGTGTCACGACGGCGGATAGCGTGCTACCCCTTCCATCTGAGCAGGCAAAAAGGAGAGATCTTACAATGACTATACCAGAATGGGTAAAGCCCGGAGTATGGGGTGCTATCGGCGGTGCGGTCGCTGCAATGATCATCGGTTTCGTTTGGGGCGGCTGGGTGACGGGCGGAACGGCTGGAAAGATGGAGACGGCAAGCGCAGAGACGGCTATCGTCCAAGCCTTTACGCCACTCTGTGTTACCAAGGCCGAGCAACAGCCAGAACAGCTTCCGGCCCTGAAGGAGGAGAGCCGCTATAAGCGCGACGATTTTGTCATTGAAGCCGGCTGGGTCAATAACGTGAGCGAAAAATACCGTGACGAGGTCGCAAAGGCGTGCGCATCGATAGTGGTGGAAGGCATGACGACAGATTGAGCTGGAAACAGGTTCACCCGCACGGATAAATTCGGATACATTTAGAGGCAGGTGGCGAACAGCTGCCTGCTTGACGTCTTTGATAGAGCCTATCACCAGATGCACTTAGCTGCGGGTGATGTGGGCCTGTGCCGCGCTTAGTTCAGCTTTTCAATTGCTATCTGAAGCGCCGTTTTTTCGGATAGCTTGTCACCCATGTGCTGCGGACATCCGCTGCAAGCTCCCTCAATGGCTGCGAGGCGACCGGGGTAAAGCTAGGCGTTGAGCTGCGTCCCTGCTTGTCGACGCGATCTGGCTTCGCGCTTTTGAACAGACGTCAGTGCTACAGCACCTGTCCAGTGTGTGTCATCCCGCTTGCGTTATCGGAGCACTGAAAGCTTTCCCGCCGGATGGTATCTAACTATCGTGTTCGTGAGGGTGAGCCATGGCTGCCAATTTTGGCACTGCGGCGCACCCCGGCATCACGCTGAACATCGTCACGCCGATCTGGGACCCGGAGCGCAATACCGAGTCCTCGTCGCTCGAGATACGTTTCGCCCGCGACGGCGACGTACCTCATGGGGCAGAACGTCTAACGCAGGATCGCTTCTATCCGGTCTGCCGACCCAATTATCAGGACGGCGCGTTCGATCTGGAGACGGCGACGCTATTCGAGTGCTCCGGGCTCACGGGCACTTGGGACGCATGGTTCAAGTCGCAGGCGCGCCCTTTTGATCGCTGGGCCGAGGTCAATCGCGGCTCGACCTTTGGCATTGCCGTCAACGTGGCGCTGGAGGGGGCCGGGATCGCCATGGTGCATGATACACTGGTGGTTGACATGATCGCCGGGGGACGATTAGTGCGCCCGTTTGATCACGCGCCGCCGCTGGCGGAGGGATGTTACCTAATCCCTCCCGAAAAGACGGGCCAGACGGCCGCCTCGCGCGCCTTCGCCAAGTGGTTGTGGACGCAGGCGAACCAGGCCGGCACCGCCTGAGCGTTCAGTAAAGTGAGCGCAGGATCAGCCCATCTTTAAATAATGTCCGCAATCTGATTGCCGCTCAGAACAACAAATACACTTAAGGACGTGCGTCGACGTGAGGCTGGTTAGCTTATCTACTAAGTAGTTCAATCACTGCGTCAGCACCGGCAGGGCTCGAAATTGCTAGTGCCATTGGAGCCGCGCCTCCAAGATCTGGATTAGGCTTCTCAAGAAACCGCATCACCAGGGCACCGTTGCCACTGTGAGTTTTGTCTGCGGCCACGTATGCGCGCGCAAAATCATATAGGACCTTACTCCTGTCGGGACTTAGGGGGATTTTTCCGGCCTTCGCTCGCCGGAAGGCCCGTTCAGGAATGAGGTTTAGTACTGGCTGTGAGTTCATTACCTCTAAAATCTTCTCTACGGACTTGGTGGGAAGACCCGTTGTAACCTGGGCGATCAGAGAATCTGTATCATTGATTTCTTCAGGTAGTCCTAAGAGTTCTGATACTCGTTCGACCTCGGTTGCTCGTGTGAGCTTGCCATCCATTGTTAATTCCCTTTTGATTGAGCGGCTAACAGCAATGTCAAAGGGTCACAACTGATTGGATTAATTTGAAACGAAAGGCCCGTGCGTTTTTGATCCCTGCAGCATGGCTCCTTCAATCGCGAAACGGACGAACTAGTTTTAGTTTGGCAGAAACCGTCGAGCGATGTCGTGGAGCGATCCTTTTTTGGCCGTCGAGCAAACGTGCCTCTGGCGAGGCTGGCCCTCGTATGCGCTTCGACAAGGTGCTGTCTGCAAATTTCACCAGAAAGATCGCGCCCGCCGCAAGCCTCTTGGTATTCTTCAGGGGTAAAGTACCAAAAAATGATGCCAAACTTGGGATTCGGCAGCATTCCATTTAAGCACCGGGCGCACGGCCGGTAAGCCGCGCGCTCAGCGGTTTTTTCTCAAGCGAACCACCAGCGCTCGGCCCAACGCTCGCCGTCCATGTCCCAGTTCGACGCAGCCTTTTTGGGCATCCCGATCTTTTTGGTCGTGGCATAGACGTAATTGGCGAACATCGGGATGACGACGGACCCTTGGGTGCTGACGATCTCCTGCAGCTCGAAATACTGCTGACGACGCTTGTCCTCATCCAGCTCGGCGCGGGCCTCTTTGAGCAATGCGTCGAACGTCTCGTTGCACCAGAAGCCGTCATTCCATTCCGCCCCGCAAGTGAAGGCGATGGAAAACGCCTGATCCTGAACTGGGCGACCGCCCCAATAGACCGCTGTGAATGGCTTTTTCATCCAGACGTCGGACCAATAGCCATCGTTCGGCTCGCGCACGACATTGATGTTGATGCCCGCATCCTTAGCTGAGTTTTGGTAAAGCGTTGCAGCGTTGACCGCACCGGCGAAGGCGGCGTCCGCGGCTGACAGGCTGACGTCAAGCGACTCCAGGCCCGCCTCCTTCAGGTAGAACTTGGCCTTATCGGGGTCGTATGTCTTCTGCTCCAGTTCGGTGTTGTAAAATTGCTGATTCTGGCCAACTGGAATGTCATTCCCGACCGAGCCGTAGCCGAACAGGATCTTTTCGACCAGTTCCTCGCGGTTGATCGCGTATTTCATCGCGAGGCGCACGTTGTTGTCGGCATAGGGATCCTGTCGCGAATCCATGGCGAAGGTAAAATGCTGCGTCCCTGCGATCGAACTGATGACGAGGTCGGGATAGCGCGACAGCAGGTCGATGGTCTTGAGGTCCAGCTTGTCGACAGTGTCGACGTCGCCCGACACCAGCGCCGTGGTGCGCGCGTTCTGATCGGTCAAGACCAGCAGTTCAATGCTTTCGAACCATGCGACGTCGTCGCGCCAATGGTTTTCGTTGCGCTCCAGCGATGTCGATATGCCGGGGTCGAACGATTTGATCTTGTAGCTGCCGCAGCCGTCGCCGGATTTCCAGTCGATGCCGTCATCCGTGGCAGGCAGGATGGACAGGTGGTAATCGCTGACGATAAATGGGAAGTCTGCATCGCCACCATCCAGCGTAAAGATGACGGTATCGTCGCCCTCGATGGTGATATCTTGGATCGCGGCAATGAGCGGACCGGCGGCCGAGGTTGTGCCTTCGGCGCGGTGGAAGTTGATCGACGCGACGACGTCTTGGACAGTTACAGCCTTGCCCGAATGGTAAGTGACGCCCTTGCGGATCTTGAACCGCCAGATTTTGGCATCCTCGGACGCCTCCCAGCTTTCGGCGATTTCGGGGCCGATCGAACCGTCGGCCAGCACTTCGGTCAGGTGGCCATCTTTGGCGAAGGTCAGCGCGATAGTATAGCCGTTTTCGAACATGCCGGGGTTCAGCGTATCGGTGGTTGCGCCGTGGCCTTTGCCGATGCGCAGATGCCCGCCGCGTTTGGGTGTGGCGGCCATGGCGCCGCCCAGCGGCAGCGATGCGGCGATGCCGCTTGCAGCCGTGGTCTTCAGAAATCCGCGCCGGTCGAGGCGACCATTCGTGATGAGCGACATGTGTATCTTCCCTTTTATTATTTTTCTCAAGGTCTTGGATCTCGTCCCGCTGCACGCGTCTCGGCGGAGGCGCCTTTGTCCCGGTTAGCCGGGCGCAATGCGGTGTCAAGGTCTGCCCTCTGCGTCGGCCTAGAATAGCCGCCGGGCTGAGATGCGCCCCAGAGGTTATTATGCCGTAATGCCAGATTGCAACGGCCAAGGGCTTGCGCCTTAGTTCTGTGAAGGTGGGCTTTGTATAGGTTGATTTATGAGCCAATACAACCGAGAGCGCGAACGCCACGAATCTAATTTTAGGCCTGATCGACACCGGAAAGGGCAAACCTACCGACCCGCTTTCGTTAAGGCTTCACCTCTGACGCCGTCATGCGTTAGTTCACTGTTGCCTCAGCTCTACGGCCAAACTGCTATATGGCGCGGCGCTGCTCGATACCGGCAAGAAACGCGCGGCTCTAGAAAAGCTGATCGACGCCTTTGTCGATGGGTTGTTCGCGGGTAGCATTGCCGCCTTCGATCTTTCCAGCACACGGCTCTTTGCGGCCCTCGCGGCCATTGCGCTTTCCAAAGGCTTCGCTGTCGCCACGCGGGACGTCCGGCCTTTTCGGGATATGGGTGTCGAGGTGATTAACCCGTGGCAACAGGACTGACTGCCAAGGCCACCAAGGTCGGTGCCCCGCCTGGGCGCGCGCACCGCGCTCTAGGCTTGAGCCAAAGATCTGCTTTCTAACCCAAACCGACCCTACCAACATGAATGTTTTCGTCCTGTCGGTGGCATAAAGTTTCAACCTGCACCGAATAATTGCTGGTCTTGTAGCGCACCAGTGCCTGCGAACTGACCCGCCCACTTGTCTGGTCACAGGCGTCAAAGGGTGCCGCCGGCAGATCGGCCATTGCCTCCAGATCCCGTTCCAGCCGCTGCCCGATCGTCTCGGTATGGCCGCGCAAAGTATCCGCCGGTCGCTTGCAGCATTGCTCTTCGAGCCAGATATTGAACTCATCCCAGGATGCAAAGTGCGGCACCGGCACCATGAAGTTGCGACGCGCATAACCGACCAGCCCTTCGACGCCGCCCTTGTCGTTGCCCTTGCCCGGGCGTCCGTAGCGATCACGGATCAGATAATGGGACAGAAAGCCGCTGGACAGTTTTGCCCGTTTGCGTGTGCCGTCCGGCAGGATGCTCGCCACCAGACAGCGGTCGTTGTCGTAAATAACCGATACCGGCACCCTGCCGAAGAACTCAAAGGCATGAACGTGACCATCGACCCAGGCCCCGGAGATCGCAGCCGGATACGCCCTGATGTAACAGGCATCGCTGTGCGGCAGGTCGAAGGCAAAGAAATGGGCCTTCTGTTCGACCCCGTCGATGATGACCATCGCTTCGCCAAAGTCGGCCTGTGCATGGCCCGGCGGGTGGATCAGCGGCACGAACATCTCACGACCGCGCCGGTCGCGCTCTCGGATGTAATCCTTCACGATGGTGTAGCCGCCGGTGAAGCCGTGCTCATCACGAAGCCGTTCCGGCACCCGCTTCGCCGTGTGACGTTGCTTGCGGTTCCGGCCCTGATACTGCACAAGCCAAGCATCAATGATCTCGGTGAACCCATCCAGCTTGGGCCGTTTTATCTCAGCTTTGCGCCGGTATCCCGGTGGCACCGAAAAACTCAGCATCTTTCTGACGCTATCGCGCGAAATCCCGAAATGCCGCGCCGCTGCCCGCGCGCTCATGCCGTCTCGACAAGCAAGACGGACCTTCCTGTAAAGTTCCACGGTGAAAATACCCCAACCCTCCCTGTCACCCGAAAGGACAAGAGTGGCCGACTTTTACGCCGACCGCAGCAGGCTCATCCCGCCTCTCCCGCGGCCGAGTTTGTCACCGCCGTTCTCAGTGAAGATATAGCAGTCGAAGTGCCTAGTTCGTGGTGCTGCGTCGATGCGGTTACCCGGCGGCCGCAACGGATCGCTCAAGACATCGTTCGACAGTTTCTGCCAAGCTGACTGCCTAGAAAACCATCAAATCTAAGGCCAGTTCCCAAAAACTGACATCTGGTCCTAGTTTTGTGCTAAGCAGTGACCGCTAGATCGAAAACAATGCGCCAATTACTCCATGCTTTCACCCAGTCGATCCGCCTTTTCTGCACCCCGCTCGCCCATCGGCTCATCATGTCCGACGGTGGTGTCATAGCGGGTCTGGGCTTCCATCTCGGCGTTCAGTTCGGCGCCCATTAGTACGATGTAGGCCGAAATCCAAAGCCACATCAGCAGTACGATTGCACCGCCAAGGGAGCCAAAGCTTTCGTTGTAGGAGCCGAAGTTCGAAGCGTAGAGGGCAAAGCCGACCGAGGCCAGCAGCCAGACGACGCAAGCGGCGATCGATCCGATAGACACCCAGCGCCATTCGGCCTGATCACGGTCTGGGCCAAACCGGTAGAGAGCGGACAGCGCGACCGCCAACAGGGCCAGCATCAACAGCCAGCTTGCGCCAGCCACAGCGATTTCGACCGCGGGTCCGAGGTTCACAAAGGCCATCGCGGCGGGGACGGCCATGAGCAGTATCATCACCAGAACGGCGCCGGCGATCAGCGCGACGGTTAGCCCAAAGGTGATGATTTTGAGCCAGATAAAACCGCGCGTTTCGTCTTCGTCATAGGCGACGTTTAGCCCTTCGATCAGGCTGCCGACGCCCTTGGACGCCGAGTAAAGCGCCAGCACGATACCCAGAACCGCCGCTAGACCAAGGCCACCTTGACGCGAGCCTGCGACATCCTGCGCCTGCGATAGAATGATGGTTGCGACCTCTTGGGGCATGATGTTGGTCAGGGTCTGCAGTTCGTCCACGATCTGCGTCGGGTCGACCAGCAGGCCACCAATTGCCAGAAGCGCGGTAAGCGCGGGAAAGATCGCCAGAAGCGTGTAAAACGCGACACCGGCCGCGATTAGGCCGACATGATCGCTCGCCATTTCATTTTTGACGCGCAGGGCGATATCCAGCCAGCCTTTTGCCGGAATATCGGTTGGCTTTTCGGCGTTGCGGCCACGGGACATACGGTCATTCCTAAGGCGGATTGGGTGGGCTGGGGCGGAGCCACTATCAGCGCCGCCCAATATCTTAGCTGTATTTCTTCTCGCCGCCGATTGTCTGACGTCTTTGGTCGAGCGTTTTACCACCAACTGCACTCAACTGTGAGTGATTCGTACCGGGGCCATGCTCAGCTTTGCCAGGGCCATCTGAAGCGCCGCCTTTCGTTAATTTTTCGGCCATATGTCGCAGTCAGCGTCTGCCTGTTCTCGCGCTCTCTCGGCAGTTTCGCTTCATTGCTAATGTCCCTTGCAGGAGCCGTCGAGATGTTAGGATGCAGGGGTTTGCTGGTGCGCCATCCGCAGCCATTTCCCGTCATCCTGGAGGTATGAGGATGTACAGATGGCCTCGTAGATCGGTATATTATCGCGCTCTGCGGAGACGTGATAGGCCAGCACAGCAACATCTTTTTCTCTATTGAAGCTGCGCTCCGTAAAGACGACGGACCGCCATCGCTGCGCGACCGTACTCTCTCGCCAAAGAGAATCTCCCTGAAGAATTCCGACTGGATATGGGAAAACAAAAACAGCGCCTTTCGCGGTCATGTTCCGCGCGCTGTCAGCACCTTCTGTCCAGAACTGTTCTTCAAGAGCCCAAAGGTCTTCTTCGTCTGCCATACTCTATGATCTTTCATTTATGAGGTGTTTTGTCTTCTGCCAATGGAAACGGATCGCTGCCTAACGAAACCTTAGTCGGGTATTTCAATGACGATCCGACAGCTTTGCAAGAGTGCTCTCCAGCGAGCTTTTCATTTTGCTCGCTGCGCCCTTCGTGGCCTGCTCCAACGTTAAAGCCGCATGTTTGACGACGGTGGGCTGGTGCCCCTTGAGCCTTGCTTCCAACATGCAATGATTTTCCTCGCAGCCGGTTGTGCCGGTGTTGAGATCACTGAGGGGGACTTCAATTCTCGTGATATGTTCGTCGAGATGGGCCAGTTCCTGTTGAACCAAACTCTTGATAACGTTTGTGAGGACTTCACTCCCGCCGATGTTGTTGTCCGCACTAACCTCGATGTGCATGCTGATACCCTTCGAAAGCTCCCTCGCAAATGCAAGGGATGGCTGGGCCTAAGATATAATTGTATGTCGTCGGGCTACGTTGCGCAATGCTCTGGATCAAGCGCTTTAAAAAGCTGCTTTTTCGTGTGTCCGCGTTGCCCTATAGAGCTGCCATCCAACCATTGAATATACTGCGCGATTGAACAATCCCTCTCTGAGAAAGCTGCGCTGCGTCAGATCAATCGGCCAAGGCCGCCATAGGGCCGTTCATGTCGACCAGGCGAGCGCGGTGGCCTGGACCGCTTGCTGCGTCGCCGCATGGCTGGTTTGATGCCCAGACTGTTCACCGCTGCATCTTGCACGAATGATCACTTCTGGAAGGGAGTTGATCAAAATCGTGTCATCATTACCCTGATAGACCTCCCAAATAGCAAAGAGAGCTTCGTTGCCCCCTTGAGGTTCCGAGAAGAATCAAGTTTATGCGCGTCTAATAGCGCTAGGACCCGGTGAAAGCCCGGGTGGCTCTTCCGGCCGCTGATCCGCCGGACAACCCTTAAATATGCTAAAACTGCACTGCCGGGCCGTCTTGCGAAAGACATTCCGACGAAGGGTATTGGACTATTCATGATTTCAATTTCTGACTACCGCCAACAGTGGTTTGGTAACATCCGTGGCGATGTGCTGGCCGGTATCGTCGTCGCTCTGGCCCTGATACCCGAAGCGATCGCCTTCTCAATCATCGCAGGCGTGGATCCGAAGGTGGGTCTCTATGCCTCTTTCTCTATCGCGGTTCTGATCGCCTTCACCGGCGGGCGGCCCGGCATGATTTCGGCCGCCACGGCTGCCACAGCCGTCCTGATGATTACCCTCGTGAAGGACCATGGCCTCGAGTACTTGCTCGCGGCCACTGTTTTGGCCGGGCTGCTTCAGATCGTGGCAGGCCTTCTCAAACTCGGGCGCTTCATGCGCTACATATCAAAGTCGGTGATGACAGGCTTCGTCAACGCTCTGGCTATCCTTATCTTCATGGCGCAGCTTCCTGAGTTGAACCTCAGTAATCCTGGCGTCAGCTGGCTGACCTATGCACTGTTAGCAGCGGGACTGGCTATCATATACCTCTTTCCACGCATCACGACGGCGGTGCCGTCCCCGCTCGTTACGATCGTCGTGCTGACGGTGGTTGTGGTTGCAATGGGCTGGGACGTCCGGACCGTGGGGGACATGGGAGCCCTTCCGGATACGTTGCCCGTCTTCCTGATCCCGCAAATTCCACTGACATTTGAGACTCTGCTGATCATCGTCCCCTTTTCAGCAGCAGTCGCCGTCGTCGGCCTTCTGGAAAGCCTGATGACGCAGAACATTGTCGATGATCTGACCGATACCAAGTCCAACCGGAATCAAGAGTGCATCGGTCAAGGCATCGCCAACACGGCGACCGGGTTCATCGGGGGCATGGCTGGCTGCGCGATGATCGGACAGTCGATCATCAACGTGAAGTCCGGTGGTCGGGGGCGTCTCTCGGCATTCACCGCAGGTGTCGTTTTGCTGACCCTCGTCGTTGGCCTGGGCGATCTCGTAGCGCGCATCCCAATGCCGGCCCTTGTCGCCATCATGATAATGGTGTCCATCGGCACATTCTCTTGGTCCTCGATCAAGGCGCTGAAAGTGCATCCACGCTCATCCTCGATCGTGATGATCGCGACGGTGGTCACTGTCGTCTACACCCACAACCTTGCCATCGGCGTGTTGGTCGGCGTGCTACTGTCCGGCATCTTTTTTGCCGGTAAGATCGCCCAGCTATTCCGCATTTCGTCGATGCTTTCCGCTGACGGGCGCGAGCGGACCTATGTGCTTGAGGGTCAACTTTTCTACGGATCGACCGAGGATTTCGCGGATGCTTTTGATTTCCGTGAGGCGCTTGATCGTGTCATCGTCGACGTTAGCCGGGCGCATATCTGGGATATCAGCTCGGTTCAGGCGCTGGACATGGCAATTCTCAAATGGCGCCGTGAAGGTGCAGATGTTCAGATAATCGGCATGAACGAAGCTTCTGAGACTATCGTCGACAAGCTTGCCATTCATGACAAGCCTGGCGCGATGGATCAATTGATGGGGCATTGAAGGAGAAACGATATGGACAAAATACTCACGCTGCTGGACGGCTCAGCCTACTCCGAGAGCGTCTGTCACCATACCGCCTGGATCGCGCAGAAACTGAATGCGGGTGTCGAGGCAATGCACGTTCTTGGTCGCCGCGAGGGGGCGGCCTCCTCGGATCTTTCGGGCGCCTTGGGCCTCGGTGCCCGGTCGACCCTGTTAGCAGAGCTTTCGTCTCTTGATGAGCAGTGGGCCAAGCTGGCTCAGGCGAAAGGACACGCCATCCTGGAAGATGCGAAAGCCATTCTGGAGCAGGATGGAGTTCCGGTCGTGAACCTTCGGTTGCGCAAGGGCGACATCCTTGATGCTGTCCGCGAGGTCGAGAACGACATCCGTGCCATCATCATCGGCAAACGGGGTGAAGGCGCAGATTCTGCGAGGGGCCATCTCGGCTCGAACCTGGAACGGATCGTGCGCATCTCAAAGGTGCCGGTGTTCGCCGCCTCGCGCGAGTTCAAGCCAATCTCAAAGGTTCTTGTCGCCTATGATGGTAGCTCCAGCGCCAACATTGCCATCAAACGCATGTCGGTCAGCCCGGCTTTCAAGGATCTCGACGTCTGCGTGCTCTGTGTCGGACAGGACAATGCCCGAGCTCAGGCAACTGCCGAGGAAGCGGTTGCAAAGCTCCATGGCGCAAACATCCTGGCGTCACCTCGCGCCGCCACCGGCGAGCCCGAGGAGGTTCTGGCCAAGCTGGTCTCCGATGAGGGCTTCAATTTGCTGGTCATGGGAGCATACGGCCATAGCCGGATCCGAAGTCTCATCATCGGATCGACGACTACGGCGATGATCCGGACGGTGAAGATCCCCGTCCTCCTATATCGCTGACGGCTGCATGCGGCTTCCAAGAGAAGAGATCCAGAAATTGCAATTTCATATTCCCAACAAGCCGCTGAAAGTGGGTTTCAACCGGCAATGCTTCAAGTTGCTTCATTCTATTTTTACGGGTACGAATGGCCTTGCTGCACAAACTGAAGTGGTCCTACTTTTCTGGACAGTTTTGCGGCTCAGCTAAGATCATCTGAGTTAGGTTTAATGCCGCTTGGTTTAGTTGTGCCTAGTCACGAATTCAGTACGGCATTGGGAAAGAATCCTAAGCACTCACACACGACATCTAACATTGAATTTTTCCAATGTTTCCTGTACGTTTAAATAGACGGAGCTAGAATACCGACAGGAGAGCTGGGTTAGAAGCGTGTGCTGGAACAAGATATCCAAGCCGCCCGCTGGTTCCAAGTTGACCCAACCAATCTAGGCGGTCGAAAAAATATATTATTCAACAAAAGTTGCCCGATTGGACTCCAATCGCGGTGAAAGAGGAGACTCATGACCACCTACGCACAAGCGAGAATATCAAACCCCTCACGCTATTTCGAAACACCAAGTCATGTTCTAAGCGACGTCAAACTCAGCCGTGATGAAAAGGTAAAAGTTCTAAAGTCGATGGTTCTTGACGCAGATCAGAAGTTGGAGGCGACGTCTGAAGGTATGGCTGGAGCAACTCCAGCATACAACATTGAGGAACTTCAGTCAGCGTTGATCCAACTCGAAAGAACGTGAGACTATTGAGAACCCAAACCTTCAGAATAGCCGCTTCCAGCGGATTATGGTCGTGACAACCATTGATCGAGATTTGAATCGTGAAATCGCAGATGTTGCCTTTGACATGGCAGAGACCGCGGGCGGTAAGGTAAAGTGTGCTTGCTTAATATTGTCCCGTCGGCGTTCGAGGGGGCCGGGCTATCGGGTGCAGGACCAATGGTTATTTCCGTTCCTCTAGTTGCAAATGATGACTATAAAAACATTGAACACCGCAAAGAGCAACTCGCAGAACTAAGGGCTGAAATTGATTCAAACGTTGAAACCGAGATTGAGGTACGCAGCGGCCGGATCGAAGAGGTGATCGTTGACTATGCTAATGATTGTGATGCTGATCTCATCGTGGTTGGTTCTCCGAACCGTTCTTGGCTCGAAGCTTTGTTTGATCCTTCTATTGCACGACGGGTCACGAGATCGGCACCCTGTCCTGTTTTGGTCGTACCAGGACCAGCATAGCTCGATAGTTTTCCGTCTACGGGTCAAGGGGCCTGAGTCTGTGAGATCATCAAGCCCCGCTACTTGGGATATGTCAGTTCAGTAAGTTATTATTTGCTATAAAACAGCCGTTTAAGACGAATTCCTGTTGTGATTCATATGCGCCTTGTGCGGAACTTGCGCATGTGAACACAATGCAGATGAGACGATCATAGCCAAAGAGCGTTACTTGGAAGCCGCAACCTATCACCGCTTGAGAGAGGAACAGGTGGAGATGATCGCGAAGCCGCACGACCCGAACGGACTAGATGCTGAAAGCGCCGTTGTGGCCGCGTTAGGCGAGGTGGCGGATATCTAGTCAGTCACCGTCTTGGCCGACCGGCAGCGCACTAACTGAGCAAAGGAGAACGCATATGGAAGAAGTGTCAATCACCCACGAGGGCGAGACATACGAGGGCGCATACAGCAACAAGGACGGTATCATGACCGTCACCTATGATGGAGATAAGAAATCCCGCGAGATCGGCGACGATTCAGGACATCCCCTCGAACTAGCTAAGGTAATCTTGGGCGAAATGGTGAAAACGGCGCAGTCGTAAAGGTTTTGTGCGTGCTGGCCGACCCGTTGCTATTGAGGAGATAGGTCACTGCCAATGTCCTGTACTCGCATCTTATCATTCGCGACTACCTTCATCGCGCCTTCGACCAGCGCGTCACGGTCGATACACAGCACATCGGACAGATCAGTGTCCAGCAGGCGCCTCAGTATCTGACCATCGAAAACTACGTGGGCATCAAGTTTGATAAAACCCGAGGCACACTGAACATCGGCAGTTCGACAACGACACAGATGGGATCAACCGTTTGACGGGCTGGCTAAAAGGCAGAAGCGTTCTGACTGTGTTCGAGGCCTCAGGGTGTTATCACCGTCAACTGGAAACGAACTTATCCGAGGCACATTTACCTTATTCCAAAGTGAACCCTCGCCAAGCGCGACGCTTCGCTGAGGCGACCGGAAGGATTGCCAAAACTGATAAAGTTGATGCCGAGGTCTTGGCTAGAATGGGCGCTGTTCTGGAACTCTCTCCGCAAAACCCAAAGTCAGGAATTATCAGTGTTCTCAGAGAGATGATGAATGCACGTCGTGGCCTCATCAAAGACCGCGTCGCGGTCAAAACACGGATCCAGACAACGATGCAAACTCTTCTGAAGCGCCATCTGAGGGAACGGTTGGCCCAGGAGGAAAAGCATCTCAAGCAGCTAGATTCCGCTATGAAGGAGGCCATCTCTGCGAATGAGCAACTTGTGAGCGATACGTGAACTGCGACCACTATTGCTTTTGAGGGTAGGGTGATTGACCCATTTCCGCCAACATCTTTTCTCTGAAGACCTCCGCAGGTGTTTTCCATCCTAAGCACTTTCGCGGCGTGTTGTTGAGGCGGTCGCTGATTTCCTTGATATCGTGATCCGTGAGCCGCCGGATATCACGCTTGCGGGGGAGCCATCTTCGAGCCCTTCGATTGGTGTTTTCAACCGTTCCTTTTTGCCAGGGTGACGAGGGATCGCAGAACCAAGTTTGCGTCCCAATCTTTGCCTGCAGTTGGGGCCAGCTGACGAACTCGCTACCTCGATCAAAAGTGATGGATCTGCGGGCGATATATGGCAGGTCTTTGATTGCTTTCATGATCTTTCCCATCACCGGTTTGGTGCGCTTGTTGGGGTTCTTCAAGATCACTGTAAAGCGACTGACGCGCTCAACCAGCGACGTGACATTTGTTTGGCCACGTTTTTGTTCAAACAGCATCAAATCACCTTCCCAATGCCCAAACTCGCGACGATGAGCGACATTGTCCAGCCTGAACAAGATGCTGACATCGCGGTCAAACTTCGACTTCTGGCGTTTGCGAGCACGGCGAGGAGTGCGGTTCTTACGGTGCATTGGCAGGTACCACCACAATTCCTGTGCCATGCCTTCTTTGGAATAGATGTGTCGGTAGATTGTCTCCTGGCAGACACGTTGTTTGACCCCGTCAAAGATCATCCGATTGCCGATTTGCTCAGGCGTCCAACCGTTCTTAAGGTGTTCGATCACTCGGTTGCACAAGTCAGGATGTCGGATCAGCTTGCGTTGTGTTGATCGTCGTCGATGCGTTGACTCGTGCGCCGCCATTCCGAAGTATCCCGCATACTTCTTGGGAAAGGCATCGTCAGCCCAGAAATTGCGTTTGATCTCTCGAAAAATCGTGGACTTGTGACGCTTCAAAACACGCGCCATCTCAGCGACGGGAACTTTCGCGTGCCACCAGCCTTCAATTCTACGACGTTCTTGCATGCTTAGTTGCGTATAAACGGCTCCCATGCGATGATCTCCTCATTAGATAAACCATTGTTTTCTAATAGGAGTCGCACTTCAAGGTAGCGCGCACCCGCGTACAAGATATGTTGCAACCAAGTTGAAATGTCCCTCGGCGCGCAAAGTAGAAATGTCACCAAGGGCGCTGACGGCAGCAAGGCTTAGCAGCCCGGAGACCTCAAATATCGCAGGGTTGTTAAGCCTTGCGTGGGTGGGTCACCCTGCGTCTGGCGGTGATGTTTCTGCGAGCTTTGCCTTGGCGCGCCGGGCGAGCTTTGAGTTCCAGCCATCGTTGCGCCGCCCCGTTGGTTCATAGCGGGTTTTCTGCTTGCCAGCGCGGCGCGGCATTGGTGGTGCCTTGTCCTGTTCGGCCTTAATGTGCTCCAGGACGGCACTGAGATGTTTGTTCTCGGTGATCGCAGCGTGCGTGACGCGCTGGTCCTTGTCGAAGACGGAGTAGGGGAGTCCGACACCCTTCCAGCGAAACTCAAGGCGACCATCCGGAAAGGCGTAGCTGTCGACGTATTTGCCAACGAGATCCCGCGTGATCTCGTTCTCAATCAGGATGATCCGTTGCCGCTCAAACGAGAAGGCCAGCTGTTTGCCGACGTAGCGTTCATCGCGCAAACAAAAGACGTCGCGCAGGCGATCTGGTTCGATGTTCATAAGCCTGTGCAGATTGTCAGCACGGCGTGGGGCCTTCGCAAACTTGGCGTTGTAGCGCTCCATGAAGCCGGGGAGGACCGCATTGGCGGCGTCCATGTCAGAGATCCCGGCCAGCCTGAGTTCTTTGACCAAACGATCCTGCAATATGCGGTTTGCCCGTTCGACGCGGCCCTTGGCCTGAGAGCTGTTTGCGCAAAGAATCTCGATGTTTAACTCATTCAGGGCACGCCCAAACTGGGTCATGCCGTGCCCCGATTTGGCGGATTGATTTGCCACACGGAACACCGTGTGCTTGTCGGAATAGAACGCAACCGGCCGACCATGCGCTGCCAAGTATAGATCCAGCGCCTCAAAGTAGCTGAACGTGCTCTCGGAAGTAACGAACCGCACCTGCATCAGGGTGCTGGTCGCGTCATCGATGAACACCAACAGAGTGCAGGCCGGACCACGGTCTTCAAACCAGTGATGATCCGAGCCATCAATCTGGATCAACTCTCCAAGGCATTCCCGACGCAGCCGCGGCTGGTGAAATGTGCGGCGTTGTTTACGACTGAGCCAAATTCCAGCGTCTTTCATCCATTTACGCAGCGTCTCACGCGATACTTTCAAATCGTGGTCTTCAGCCAGCTTCTCAGCGGCGAATGTCGGCCCAAAATCGCTGTACTTCTCTCGGACCAACGTCACCGCAAACTCACGCACCGCAGGGTCGATCCAATTGTTGGATCTGCGACCACGCGCCTTATGCCGGATCGCTGCCGCGCCATCCGACTGAAATATCTTCAGCAACCGATGAACCTGCCTGCGGCTCAGCCCCAATACGTTGGCAGCCGTGACAGCCGTCATCCGGCCTTGTGTCACTTGGCTCAGCACTTCGATCCGGTTTAGTTCGCGTTCGCTCATGATCACCAACCCCACGGCCACACTCCAATCCTGCTTGATCAACAGGGAAGTGTGACATTTCTACTTTGCAGATGTGGGACATTCTAACTTTGCGCGTACAAGATATGCGCCTATAAGGTTTATTATGTAATGTAGTCTCTTTTTTCGCCAGTCCCTTTTACAATAGCGCTTTCTGTTTAAAGTTCAGAGCACCTAATTGAGGTCTTTAAGCATCACTGGCGTTTTTTCATGGTCAGTATCCAAGGCTCCCCTGAACGTGCAGAAGGATCCCACAATGGTATCGATAGCCTTCCGATAAAGTCAAAAGGTTATCGATAAAACAAAATGCTAGAAAGTTAGCAAATTGTTATTGGGCATTTTTGTCTTTGGCCAAGATGTGTAAAGCTTTTCCAGTCTTACTATCTTTTCGATAAGCTCGACAAGCGCAACCTCTTCTCCAATTGTCAAAGAGCTAAGTCGATCAAGCATCTGTTCCCACGCGACTGGCAACCCGGCCAGTTCACCCTCCGAAAATTCCAGATAGTCTTCAATGTCCGCCTTAACCCTGTCAAATAATTTTTCATCGGCGTCAACGCATAGGGGCGAATGGTACAAAACATTTTGCATGTAACTTATTTGTTCATTGGAAAAGCTTTCTTTAACCCTCGCCGCATCGTCAACAATTTTTGAGTAGCGGCGTATAATTTGATCTACAGAGGATCCTGTGCTGCCTTCCGGTCTATAACAAGCAAGCAGTCTAAAACTGGTTTTTGTTAAACCGAACTGTGGTACAATAACGTCAAATTCTTCTTTCATGATAAATCCTTTTTTATTATTTTATCGATCATACTAATAATTCTAAACTTGCATTTGTGTCAATTAATAATAATTGTGATTATTAAATTTTTTTAACGTCTTCTTTTTAACGTGCCTAGACAAGCCATTTGAGCAGATCCAAATTTCTGCAACGGTGATCCCCCAAATTACGAGGTTTCATAAGTAGAATTTTCTCAGCGAGATTTCAGAGGAGAATGTGAATGAAAAAAGCAGATCTACTGAGGCGCAGATTCTTGCGATCCTACGCCAGGGCGTAGGTGGCGCGCCGGTGGCAGAGTTGTGCCGCGAGGACGGCATAAGCATCGCGTCCTTCTAAAATAGCGAGCGAAGTATGGCGGCATGGACGCGTCGATGATCAGCCAGATGAAGGCCATGGAAGATGAGAAGCGGCGCCTAAAGCGGATGTATGCGGAGCTACGCATGCAGGCTGATCTGTTGAAGTAAGCCCCTGAAAGAAAGTAGGCGGGCCATCTCAACGCTGAGAGGGGGCCGTGAAAGTGGTGGCGCGCTGCGGGGTTAGCATTGCTACTTGAGGGGATCACGCCTCAAGGCGCGCCATCAAGTGGCCGACTTTTGCTTCGCCCCACTGGCAGGTTGTTACGCCGCCGTTAAAAGAATTATTATTATTGAATTCTCATAAATTTCTAAACGCGAAGAAATTTTAATTTTTCCGAAAGTGGGATCTGCGATCTATTACCTCATCAATAACAGAAGGATATATATTGATGAAAGTAATTATAAATAGAAAAATCTACGACACGGAAACCGCGAGAGAGGTCGCCAAGGATCAGCTTCACAACAGAAATAGTATTTCCTGGTTCGACGAATCTTTATATCTCGCGCCGAACGGCGCTTGGTTCCTGGCCGGCGAAGGCGGACCGCTATCACACTATGGTGTCGACTTGGGGCAAGGCGAGAAAGAAGGTCGGCAGATGCTTACTCTAATGTCCATAGACGAGGTCATGGATTGGCTGGAACAGCGGGGCGAATACCATATACTTGAAACGCATTTCAGCGACCGCCTTGAGAACGCCTGACCCTTATTTACAAAGCGATCTACGCGTGATGGCGAAAGCTGATCTTGGCAAGATACTCGACGCCCCGGCGAGCGGGCTGGTTCATTTGACCGGCCCGTTGCTTTCACAATGAGTCATTTAAAGTCGTTCGACTGCGGTTAACATGCGGCTTGCAGCAACCTTACAGAATTATAAGCCAAGTTTTCGAGTTCCGTTCTGAAAAAATATTATTTCGATAAATAATATTAATTTCGCCATCAGCTTTTAGTATTTTTTGCCATCCAGTCGTCAAGAATGCGTCGGATCATCTCCGGCCGAGTCGGAAGATCCTCTTCTTCCCTCCTTAGATCGTCAATCTGTTTTACAACGTTATTTTGAAGGCGAAGCATCACACTCATCGTGTCGACTTTAGGGCGTCCCATTTTTGCCATATAAAAAATCCCAATTAATGATTGACTTTCTTATATAACGATATCATAATGTAGCGAGCAAGGCAAGAGGTGGATCTCTTACCCTGCTCTAAACAATCAGATCTAATAAGGAGATCATCATGTCTAATATTTATACTACCAGCCCTACTCCGGCTCAGGAAGCCGCTTCCAAAGCCCATTCGATTTTTGAACCCCGCTTTGCGGATATCGTGTCCAGCCTACATTCGTCGCTCGAAGAAGAGGTCTGGTTCGACGACTCCGACTGGGACCCAGCCTTCGACTGGACTGAAGACGCTGATGCCGTCTGGCACGCCATCGCCGAAGATGCCGAGGAGCTGACAGCGCTTCCGCCGCAGAACGCCAATGATCTGGCCCAGCACCGGATGTCACGGCTGATCGCCCGCGCAATCCGGTCGCAGTCCCTCTTTGAGATCGACGACGTGCTGGCCCGCAGCGCTCGGTGCCTTGATACGGCGAAGCGTTTTTGCGCTCCAGAAATTCACTATTTGCTGGCCGACGCGCATGAATGCCTTGACCGTATGGTGTGCCTTGCGGGTTCGGAGATCGCCGAAGAGGAGGCCTTCGCGCTTCCTTGGTCGCAGTCGCTGGCGGCCTGACAGCCCGTAATTTCAGAACCTCGCTTCTTCATCTCGACCGGCATTTGAGTGCCGGTTGTGCTGCCTATTGCCCAAAAGGAATATATTAATATGTCATTTCAACCGCTGTTAAGCGGGCTCGATGCGCTGTCTGAGCCCCAAACCCCACCGCCGGGGCATGCCCTCCGCGACTTTCCGCACGTTTCAAGCCAGGCGCTCTCCGCCAACGCCAAATGGATCGGCCGCGCCGGTGAGCTGCTCGTGGAAAGCGTGCTGCTGCGCATTGGACTGGTGTCGTCAGGGCTGCCGGAGTTCATGTCGGCAGACTGCGTCGTCCATCAGCCGGGCAGATTGCTAAGTGTGCAAATCAAGACCTGCAGCAGGCCCCGCGAGGGCGCGTTCCACTTCAATATATCGAAGGGCTACCACCGCTCGCCGACCGGCGTCCGGCGTTATGGTAGCGGGGATTACGACCTCCTCGCCCTCGTCGCGCTCTCGGAAAACGTCGTCAAGTTCACAGCAAATCAAAGACGAATGCAGTCATTTCTTTTGGCTGATGTTCATGAATTGAGAACGCATCCGCGCCGAAGCCTGGATGCAGCGCTTGAAGAGCGCGGGCTTGCGCCCTGCGACGTAGCTGCTGCCGCACCCACAACCGCCCAATATTAATCAGAGAAGGAGACCCCTATGACACATGACAGAGACGGCCCCACAGCAGACTTAATTGAATTCAAATTGAACTTGGCCAAAGCTTGCGCGGAGGCTTTATGCAAAGCCGACTGGTTCAGATGGCTTTCCACGATCGATGTGATTGATGACGACAATAATGAAGGTGATGACGATCTGGATTTCGTCGAGGCGCAGCCCGTGGACAATTCGACCGTTGTGGTTGGCAAAATGGCCGGAACGGTAAGCGGTCCACCCGCCGCAAAAGCGCTGTCCGAGGCTGAGATTGCGCATGAATTTGCGAATGCTCAGGATCCATGGGCGCGTTGCGACGGCGTGGAACGAATTTCACAAAATGGGCGCCCGCACCCCTCCGCAATCGCTGCAGCCGCCGGCCTCGGCATGTTGTTCGACGATGAGGGAGATCTCCAGAAAATTTTTCGCCCAGGCGGGATCACGAATGTCATCTGTGCCTCTGCCGCAACGAGAAGTGTTCTGGAGGAAATTTTAAGGGTGGTCACTGATCATTGGCAAAAGCGGATCCTGAGCCAGAAGGGTCCCGACTTGCATTTTCATAATTTCAGCGCGCGTCCAGATGCGAGTACAAGAGATCGTACCCGCGCACAGCACGAGTTTCAGATCAAAGTCGAAAACAGTCTGCGCAGACATGGCCCTGTTTTGATTATCAGCAGCCGTGCCCGGCAGCTACCTGCCGCACTCGAAAGCTTGACGCGCCGAATCTTCAGATGGGCCGGTTTCACAGCGGAGATGATCATCGAAGCCCTCAGGTTGACCCACAGCACCACAGGCATGCTTGCTGAAGCTGAAATTAGGAAGCGACTGCCCAGCCCAACAGCATTGAAACGGCTGGAGCCTGCGCAGATCGATGCCGCCTTCGAAGAGGCCACGACGTTGCTTGTCGCAGATCGTCTTGCCGAGATCGCAAACGCCCCGATGGGGCCAAAAGCCGTGACGCTCGATGCAGTGCAGGGGCTGGGAGCTACGCGCGGATATCTGGACCGGATGCTGAATGATCTGCAGGAGTGGCAAGAGGGCCAATTGGCATGGCCTGATGTGACCAGCAGCGCTGTCTTCCATGGCCCGCCGGGGACCGGGAAGACGATGCTTGCGAAAGCCATTGCGGGCTCTGCTGGCATCCCGCTGATTTCGACGTCTTATGCAGAGTGTCAGAAAGCAGGGCATCAAGGCGACATGCTCGCGGCTCTCTCGGCCGCTTTTGAGGAGGCCGCGCAGGCGGCCCCTGCGGTGCTGTTCATCGACGAGATCGACAGCTTTTCCGATCGTGGTGGGGACGCGAGCAACAGATCCTACATGCGCGGTGTCGTGAACGGGCTTTTAGAACAGATTAATCATGCCGTCGAGGTGGAGGGCTTGGTCCTGCTTGGCGCGACCAACCATCTCGATGCGATCGATGAAGCCGTCATTCGCAGTGGCCGTTTCGATCTCAAGTTGCATATTCCGTACCCGAACCGGGCAGGGATCGAGGCGATCCTGTCGGCAAGACTTGGCCAGAAGCGCGCGGAACAGCTGAATCTCAGGGCTGTTACCGATCGTCTTGTCGGCCAATCGGGCGCCACCGTCGAGGCCCTCGTAAGGGACGCGTTGGGGCGGGCGCGCGCAGAGAAAACCGAATTGCAGCAAAAGCATCTGATGGAGGCTGCTGATCATCTGGCTCCCACGCTCAGCCCCTCACTGCAGCGCCGCATTGCAATCCATGAGGCCGGGCATGTGCTAGCTACTTTGCTTTCGCCCTTGCCAACCCCGAAGCGGGCACAACTGACAGCGCAAGGCGGCATGGTCGAACAAGGTCCGTTGCCAATTCTGACACCAGATTGGGCGCGGGCTCGACTTCAGGTCTTGCTGGCCGGGCGTGCCGCTGAAATCCACCTTTGTGGCGTTCCGACCAGCGGCGCAGGCCTCGGGCCGCAAAGCGATCTTGCGCAAGCAACCGAGCTCGCGCTGGCTGCGGAGACGCGCTGGGGCTTTGGAGAAAGCGGTCTGGCGTGGCATGGCGCCAGTGTATTCGGGATCGATACGGCGCCGGAGAAGGTCAAGGACCAGGTCGAGCGCCATCTGCGAACGGCGCATGAGAAAGCCATGGCTATGATCGAAGAGAACACAGAGCTTTTGTCCAGAATTGCAGACCGCTTGGTCGAGGCGCGCGAACTGGATGGGCAAGAACTGGAAGCGATCCGGCGCAGTTTGCCGGTTCAAGCGGCCTCAATGGACGCGCACCGCCAGGAGGCCGTTTACAGCGTCCAAAGGGTCTAATCAGGCCTGGACGCGCCCGGATGATGTCCCGGCCGGACCTCCATGTCTTCTGTCGATGCATAGCCCTGCCGCAAGGGTTGGCGAACAGGCGCCGAACATCTCACCTCCCTGATCTGCAGCGCGCGGCTTCCGGCAAGGCCGCGCGCTGTATTTGCGTTCCCGTAGTGCTCTTGGGTTCGCGTACTTTGGTGCCCAAGCGCCGCGGCGAGATCACACTCCTCCAGCGCATGCCCCCCTGACTTGAAATCCGATGTCAGGGCATGGCGGAAGACATAAGGCGTCAGGTTATGCCGCAGCCTCGGAAAGGCGATTCTGCCGAGGCGGCTGACCAGCTTGCTCAGGGAGACTGACACCCTGTGATGACGCTCAATCGGCATTAGCGTCTCGCCATTCTGCTTACGTGTCTTCGCAGCAATCTCGAGGGCTAGGCAACTCTGGTTCCTTTTCGACATGTGATGGAACAACCAGAGGGCTTCGGCTGTCAGACACGCCAACTTGATCACGCGCCACTCCTGACCCTTGCCAAGATGTGTCCCGACATCATCGGACACCTTTGCGCCCATAATCTCGAAACGCAGAGAGGGATGATCGCTGTCAGTCACCTTGTAAACAGTAACCCCAAGATCATCACTGAACTCAGATGGTCGGCAGCCTGTCAGCATGAGAGCGGCGAGGCGAGCACGTCGATGATCATCCAAGTGATCATCCAGGATGACCGCCTTCCCCCAAAAATGCGACCGCCAATCATAATTTGGAAAGGTCTTCGCTTTGCGCCGCTGATGCTGGTTGAGCGCATAGAGGGTGGTTTTCTGCGACGCCGTTGAACTGGATGCACCGGGGTCTTCTCTGGTATCCTTTTTAGCAGGACGGTCCCGCAGCGCGGTATGATGGGGATCCGGCCGAACTTGCAGAAGGAACGCGATGGCGCCACTCAACTGGTGCAGCCCGTCACGGGAAAGCGGCTCCTGGCTCCCTGCCATGCGACCTCGAACATCTACATCAAGGTGAGGCTTCAGGCACTGGACAAGATGGCGTTGATCGTCTTCATTTTTCTGACCCGTGATCATTTGCCGCCAATAGAGAGGACCCAATTCCAGCACATCCCGGGCAGCCATCCTCGTCAGCGCAGATCGGTCGCTTTGGCGGCTATTCGCAGTCGTCCACCCGCCTTCGGCGTCCATCGCAAGATAGCTGATGAAAGGATCGCGTGAGGGATGTTTGCGCGCAATGGCTGCCGTGCGCTGTTCATATTTGTGCCAGGTTCCACTCTGCAAAAGGTCTTCGAAAGAATAACAAGCAGTCGACTGAAGAGCGAGATCATGGGCCTCGATGCTTTGCTCGAAAGATATCTCAACGGCCCCGCGCCCCTGTCCGCCATCTCCGTCGAGCTCAAGGCCATCTGCATCCTCATTTGCAAAAGGGCTACGTTCAATCCTGTTCATATGAGATCACTCCTTGTGCTGAAAATGCCAAGAAACCGATGCCTGCAAATTCGGGGGTTCGAAAAATGCGACTGCACTGCTGTCCGTAGTGATCACCCTGACACGCGGGGTGAGGACGGCTATTACATAGCGCCAATCTGACCTCGGCCGTCGCTTCTGATCGCGCCCTAAAGGAGGCACTAGGGTAACGAAAGTCTCCAATTCCGGCACGTATTTGTTGAAAACGGTAACGCTTTTGTTGAAATTGCGAAGGCGGGTGTATCATGCGCTTTACCCTTCCGATCGCAGGATTTCGAGAACGCAGATCCAGAGATCGGCACCAGTCGCATCGCAATATGGCAGTACGGTCAGCGCCATCTGTGCAAAACCAAAATCAAGTGTTCCCGACAAGGTCCCCTTTCCTCTTTCGGAAGTATTCCGAACGAGGGCGAACGACGCCGGTTTCCGCCCAAGTCGCAGACCTCGGATCGTTGTCATATATTTCCGGGGACTGTTCTCCTGATCCGCTTCAGGCGCCACCTCCTGCACACGAATGGTCAGATTGCTCTGATAGCCATCCAGGATTAGATCACAAATATAGGTGGGCGCCTTCGTCCCGGTGATCTTCTGAAATACTCCGGCGTAAGCGGCTCTTCGGAACCCCGCCAGCGCGAGCTCTGCAAACTGCTGTCTGGTTTGGTCGATTGACCTGCGTCGCAAATCATTGGCTTCTGTTTTGATAGAATTCATATCTGTCTCCCTTGGGTTTAAGGAAGACTTGGGCCGCTCATCTTTAAAGAACGTTAAAGAAGATTTTCATACGAAAAGAAGTGATCTCAACTCTGCCCCGCATCCATTTTTCCGCTTTGGCGGTAAGGACGACATGGTGCTATTTTTTTTAGCCAAAGCGGTAGATATTGGAGACGAACTCTCAATATCTACCGCGGGCTGTGCTGCCCATAATTCAGACCAGCGTCTGAAGGTCCTGCAATATTGACGCAGAAATGAGGCGTGCCAGCTTGAAATCGCTTCACTCTTCACATGATAAGACCTTGCAGACGAAGTGGTCACGCTTGAGGCCTCGCAGTGACCTCACTTGGCCGCTTTCATTTTTGCGATGATCTCAGCTTGGTGATCAGGCATGTTTTCGAATAGATGCGCCTCGCTGATCACCTTGTAGATTCTCTTCACATGCAGGGGTTTGGCCCCGAAGACTTGGGCGCAGTGCTCTGCGGAGCGGGCGGCAGTCATTTCCGAATAAGGAAAGCGCCGACTTGGGCCTCGAATACTGCTCATGTAATCTGTCCGTTCTTCCGAGTAGAATCTTCCTGCATTGTCGAACTCACCCGGTGGGTGTCAGTTTCTTTCTTTTCGATTATAATATGCAAACGCTGCGCATATATCTTTATCACTATACCCTTTACTTTTTGCTTGAGATTCAATACCTATATTCTTGTACGGCAGATTATTTTTCTTATATAACATATTATTTCCTTTTCTATATAATACTAATTTCTTTTACGATGAGTATAGTTTAAGAAAAATTAATAAATTCGTATTTATTTATAGGAATGAATCGCGAAATAACTATGTATGTTATGCGATGATTTTTGCCTGATCGTAGAGATCGTTTCGTACATCAAGGACAATCTTCTGCTAATCGCATTTGCGATAAAATTTGGCAGCGACATTGCCAAGTTGATCACGGCTTTCCGTCGGGATAGCCGGTCGTTGAGATGCTTCAGCCAATTCGTCTAAGCGGACTTTGAAAAGTATCCGCCATGCGCATTCTGAGCTCTTCATAGATATTGCAATGTGGCCATCGCCAGCGCGAGGTAGCGACCCGCTTTTGCGAAGGTCACAATGATCAGAAACCGTCCCAAAGGCTCCTTCAGTACGCCCGCTGCAAGGGTCAGCGGATCCCCGACAACTGGCAGCCAACTTCCGAGCAGACTCCAGTAGCCCCATTTTTGATACCAGCGCGATGCGTTCTCCATCTGCGTTGCAGACACCGGGAACCAGCGCCGGTCAGTGAAAAGGTTGAGGTATCGTCCGAGGGCCCAGTTGACCACAGAGCCAAGGACATTCCCCACCGTGGCAACGAGAATAAGCAGCCCCATGGGATGCGTGTTGGCCCACAGCAATCCGACCAGCGCCGCCTCGGACTGGGCAGGGATCAGGGTTGCGGCTAGAAACGCCGCCAAAAATAAACCGGATAGCGCCATCATATCAACTACGCATGGGCCAGTGACGGTGAAGATCGTCGATAATGATCGCGTGACTGTGCCCGCGGACCCCATGGCTTTGTAGATGCGGGTGATCTGGTGGTAGATCTCTATGAGAGTGCGCGATCTCGGAGGAGGTTCGCGCTGGCCACATCAAGATGGACAGGATGACCCCGGCGGCAGACAGAAGGGCAAGAACGGTCAGCGCGGGCACTGTGCCAAAGGCAGTCATCAGCCAGCCCGAAAGGGGATAGGTCAGCAGCCAGCAAGCATGGGACAGCGCGAATTGCGCAGCGAAGATCGCGGGTCGATCCTCGGGGTGGGCAGAGCGTCGCAAGAGGCGGCCTGATGGCGTTACTACAGCTGAAGTGCCAACGCCGATCAGCAACCAAACGGCGAGCAGAAGCGGCCAGTTCAGCCCGGTGCTCCAGACGGCACCAGCAATCCCCAGTAGAGCTGCGATCATCATCCACGCCCCGGACATCATCACAGGTCGATCGGGAAATCTGTCCAGCAGGCGCGGCAAGGCGAGCGCCGAGATCATGCTGCCGGCCCCAAAAGCAAACATCGTCCAAGCCAATGCGGTATTGCCCAGACCCAGTTGCCCGCGCACCAGAACGACTGAATTGACCAAGACCATCGCGCCCGCACTTGACACCGCAAGATTCAGAGCGAGAAGACCCCGCAGGCGCGGTGTGGCGAGGTAGATGCGAATGCCCCGTGTTATCCGGTCGTAAATCCCGCGCGGTTCCTTCCCCTTGGGGCCGGGCAAGATAACCGAAACCACCAGAAGCGCTGACGCGGAAAATCCGACGACAGTCCCAAGAAACAGAGTGTTGTAGCTCATGACCGTAAGCAGCAATGCGGCCAGAGCAGGGGAAAGGATATTCTCCAGGTCATATGCCAGTCGCGACAACGAGAGCGCACGGGTGTAGCGCGCTTCGTCCGGCAGGATGTCTGGGATTGTGGCTTGAAACGTGGGCGTGAACGCAGCCGAGGCCGATTGCAAAAGGAAAATCAGGACATAGACCTGCCAGATTTCGGTGACGAAAGGGAGCGCAAATGCCACGCCCGCGCGCACAAGGTCCAATGTCACAAGCATTGCGCGGCGAGGCACACGGTCGGCGAACGCACTAGCGATAGGCGCAATACCAACATAGGCCACCATTTTGATTGTAAAAATCGTGCCCAGAACGAGGCCCGCTCGCTCTTCGACGAGATCGTAAGCCAGCAGGCCGAGCGCCATTGTCGCCAAGCCCGTACCAAGCAGCGCTACGACCTGCGCCAGAAAAAGATGCCGATAGGTCCGATCAGAAAGAACTGCCAGCATGTTGCCCTCAGAGATAGCGTGCGATCGCCTTGAGTTCGGCGCGATCGGTCTCCGATCCTTCGACATCGAGGCAATGATCCATATGGTCATGGATCAACACGCGCTTGGCATTCGCCACCGCCTTCTCGACAGCCAGAAGCTGTTGGGCGACCTCAAGGCAGGGTTTACCGGCCTCCAGCATTACGATGACAGAGCGTAGATGACCGTCGGCACGTTTTAGCCGGGCAATCAGCGCAGGATGACCTGCATGAGCGTGTGTGTCTGACATAGTAAAGTCGTATCCCCCTGGGGAGGATAGAGCAAGACGGCGCAGTAGCAGCGTTGCGAACAATATGAGCGGACAGGCGGGCATGAAGCAGCTTTACGGACAATCGGTCGAGCCGCCATTGCGATGCCTCTCTATGTGGCCATGCTCGTCTGGTCGGTGACGCCCACAAGCTCGCATATCCGCACGGTTCCTGTTGTGCTCCAAGACCAATAATGCGCCTCTGGGCCATCATGGTGGGGGTCAACAGAAGCATCTGCTATCGCGATTGGCCCCCCTGCCCTACCGTAACCAGACGATCGGCCGAGCTTAGATCCGGCACCGCCGAACTTGGTTACGATAACTCGGACTTATCCTAACTACGACTCTTGAACATATTGACTATTATGCGTTTTTGATCAGCTGGTAAAAATATGTAAAACCCGACCCCCTGCTTCGGGGCAGAAGTAACCACATGATCTACCTCGGACGCCGTCATCAACCCCGCGATTTCGCTGAAGCAGCCGTTCGTGCAGATAGCAGCGAAGGTCTTGAAAGAGCCCAATGTGCCCGTTATAGGCGCTGCGGCTGCTGACCTGTATCAATACATTCAGGTCAAGGCATCCACAGTGATATTTGGGAAGCGGTCTTTTTGAAAATGAAACTACATTCAGAATTTTTGTGTGAATTTCATCTATTTCCAATTATGTCTCAGCCAACTTTTGGCGGCCGGTGCTAAAAAAGTAGACATTGTTATCGGTCGACTAAAGGTGCGCAGCTTTGCGAATGAAGGAGTTACTATTGCCTCAGAAGTTCACATTTATCGGGTATGGTGCGAGATCATGGTACGCAGCAGGTCGTATTGTGAAATGGGTAGGCTTGGTATTAAACATTGCGTCAGGGATGATGCTCGTTTCACTGGTTAGCCCGGCCCATGCTGCCTGTGTAACTACGTCAGTCGGCAATGCTGACACAACAAACTGTGTTGTTGGCGGCCCTGTAACGCCTGCAATCAACACCGGTGCCGGTGTCGACAGCTTCACAATGACCGGGGGTAGTTTGGTTAGCCTCGATCAGGGCTCTGGCTTTGATACATTCGTAATGAACGGTGGTCATATCATCGGGCTTTTCACGGATGGGGATGACGTTACATTTACAGGGGGGCGCATTGGCAGCGTCAACCTCGGGGCCGGAAACAATGTATTTAACATGTCGGGCACCGCGCAGATCGACGGGGTTTTGAATGCCGAACAGGGGAATGATACCATCAATCTTTTCGGTGGTTCTATCGGCGGCATTTTTTCATCGGGCAGCGGAAACGACATTCTGACACTCGATGGCACCGCAATGGGTAGCAATGTAATCTTCGAGGGTGGTTCAGACCAACTGATTTTAAGGTCGGGGTCCATTGCTGGTTCGATTTTCATGGACGATGGGCCGGGGCATACAAATGGCACCGACGGATCTGATACCGCGCTTGTGGAAAGCAGCTTTAATCTGGGCGCATTTACTGGAATCTTTGATGGCGGCGATGACTTTTCTTCGGCGGATGGCCTAATCGATGTTCTGACCATTCGCGGCGCATCCGCAGCAGTTAATGGTGCGAATTATATCAATTGGGAAACTATAATTGTTGACGGTGGATCGCTCAGCTTTAGTCCAATTTTATCTGTTGGATCTGACCCTGGAACCGGCCTGAGTTTGTTAAATGGAGGCATTCTCAATGCGGCAGGCGGTTTTGCCCTAACCGGCAATTTATCCAACAACGGCGTAGTATCGACGCTAAATGGTGTGGTCGGGGATACCTTCAGTATGTCTGGCAGTTATTCCGGCGGTGGTCTGCTTCATGTTGACGTGGATTTTGCGACCGACACGGCAGATACGCTAACCGTTGGGGGGAGCGTGACTGGCGCTGGAACGGCGATTTCCGTTGCAAACGTCTCCTCAGGAGCGTCCACGGGCAATAACGTATTGGTCGTGGATGTCACTGGAACGACAGCTGCGGGAGACTTTACGCTTGCAGGCGGTCCGGTAGCAGCTGGCGCGTTCAACTATGATCTCAGTTTGTTGGGAAGCCAATGGTTCTTGGCCAGCATAGGCGCAAACTCAGTCGGCAGTGTTTACGAATCTGCGCCGTTTGTTTTAGGCACTCTCGTTGACCTGCCGTCGCTCGAACAGCGAGTCAGCCAACGGCGATACCTCACAAAAGTAGCAGGAGACAGGCAGATCGTACACGGCGCGTGGCTACGTGCCTATGGGGACCGGTTTGACGTTACGCCGTCCAGCAGCACAAGTGGGGCGTCGATTGACGGAAGTTCCGGAGGTCTACAATTTGGCTATGACGCTTTGGCAGAAGTTGGCGACAATGGTCAGTGGGTCTTTGGCATTACAGGTCAGTACGGTACTGTGAATAGCACGGTCACAAATGCCATGGGAAATGGGAGCATCAAAGGTGACGGCTACGGGCTTGGAGCAACGGCAACCTGGTATGGCCAAGACGGGCTTTTCTTTGATGCTCAGGCACAGCTGAACTGGTTAAGTGGGGACTATGCAGCTAACGGCACTGATCTTGCATCCGACCAGGATGCTATGGGCTATGGTTTGAGCGTTGAGATGGGCAAACGGTTGGCACTGCACGACACCGTATCGCTTATTCCTCAAGCGCAATTGATCTGGTCCAGCATTGATGGGGATTCGTTTACGGACGGTGCGGGTAGCGCTGTTGATATTGGTAGCCGAGATAGCCTGATTGGCCGATTGGGCCTCGCATATGAGCACGAATACCTTGACACGGATGGTGGCCCGGAAAAGTATTATGCTATCGGCAATCTGGTGCGTGACTTCTCCAGCGCAAGCTCTGTCAACGTGGCCGGGGCATCTTTGGGCGCAAACTACAACCACACGTGGGCTGAGATCGGCCTCGGTGGCTCAAAGTTTTGGGATGATAACAAGGCAATCTACGGTGAAGTCTCGTATCGTGAATCTCTCAGCAGCAACGGCAGCTCAGGACTTGGCCTAACAGCAGGGTTCAGCATCCAGTGGTGAGAGAACGGGCTGCCTCTTGCATAGATGACCTATCTTGACTGCTGAAAGTAGTCGCTGGGTTTACGCTTGTCAAAGGCAGCTTCGTCCCGCATCTTACCAGTTCGTGCGCCCCGCAGCGAAGGTCGGCTATCGCTCTTGCCCAGTCTCAACAATGAAAAATGCTAAGTGATTGTTTTCATTGCAAGCGGCGTCTCACCATTTAAAAATTTCGACACTCATTCTAAACTGGGTTGCGACAAATCCCCTATACGTCAGCTCCCAACTGACACGATCTAACTTTCTAAATTGCCTCAGTTTCGATGAACGCCCTCGTCCCACCTAGATCAGAAAAAGCCCTGGTACGACAGCTCAGCACAATAATTTGCTGATCCTTCGCTGCGTGCGACAGCATATTGAACATCGTTGAAATCCGTTCGTCATCTGTGTGTACCAGCGCGTCATCAAGGATTAGGGGCACCTGCCTGCCTTGTTTCGCAAACAACTTTGCGAACGCCAATCGGGTCAGGATAGCAATCTGCTCATAGGCACCACCTGATAAAACGCTAATGTCGTCTTCGACACCGTTGCGGATGATCTTACCAACAAGCATCTTGTCTGGATCGAGTTCAAAATCAGCCCCGGCATGCAACTGCGCCAGCAGCGGGCGTAGTTCGTTGCGGATCGGTTCGAAATAGGTTTCCTGTGCATCTCTTCGTGCTTCATCAAGATGCGCGATGAGCATGTTCAAGGCCTTCGCTTGCAGCTCATATCGCTTGGCGCGCTCCAATGACTTCTCAAGCTGGTCTACGACCTCTGCGAGCTTTTCTTCAACCGCACCTTCGGATTGCGTCTCAATTGCCCCGTCCAAGCGTGCAAGCTCGCGTTCCAGTTTGTTGATTTCGTCGCGATCTGCTTTCTCGGCACTGAGCATACGTTCATGGGTGGATCGCGCCACGTCCAGATCGGGCGCATTTTGCTTAAGTACCGCGAGGGTTCGGACTGCCGCTCCTTCTTTCGTAGCCTCCTCGTCACGGGATGCTTGTAATGCGGCAAGGGCGGCGTCTTCACCCAGCGGCTTTGCCAACGAGGTCTGTTCCTCCAGAAGATGGTTCAGCACACCACTGGCCTCGGCCACATCGTTTGCTGCCTGCGTGGCGGCTGTTTGAAGCGCTTGGATGTTGGACCTGAGGTCCTCAACATCATCATCAAGGTCTGTTATCTGTTCTTCGATCTGCTCAGCCGAAAGGTCCCCAGGTTGTGGGCCAGCTGGGTCTGGGGGCTGATCATCTGGCGCATGCTCCAGATCTTTGCAGAGTGCCTGCCATTCCTCATTCAATGCCTCGATGCCATCAGGCGCTAGCCCTCTGATTTCCGCTAAGGCCACAGCCTTGTCATTCGCCGCACTTTGACGCGCATTAAAGGCACTGCGAGCATCTTGCACTGTTTGAACACCAAACGCTTGAAGGGCTGCATCTTGGTCTACTGCTAACGCGTCTGGGTCCTCGATACCCTTCCCCGCCCCCGCCGCTGGAGAGAGATTGATGGTGCCAAAGCTTGAGAGTTTCAGCGCGATCGGACGATCAATCAGCGTTTCCTTGTCAGGTTCAAGCGCCACATCGTCGCATTCAACGGTGCCCGCTGCTGATGGCTGGACTGAGAAGCTGGCAAATTGTGCGCGACGCTGCTCATGTGCGACGCTGATACGCCGACCAAGATCAACAAGGTGATCAAGGTCAATCTGTGTAATTTCAGTACGTCCCAAAATCACATCCGCATCGTGCAGCTTTTTCTGTGGCGCCAAACGCTGGCGGGCGAGATCGGCAAGCGCGCGCAGACGGTCCCACTTGCGGCGGGATTTTTCGGTCGCGCGCGCAGCACTCAGAGATTCAACCAGATCGCGTCGCTTCACTTCTTTCTGCGCGATCACCGCCTTTGCGTCCGTTAGCGTTTTGTCTGACTTGCTTTGCGCAGTCCGAAGATCAGACGTCTTCGCCTCTTTCTGCGTGATCTCATTAACGAGCTGCTGACGGCGATCCTTTGTGTCGGAAATGTCTTTTATTTGGCGGATCAGCTGGTTTTTTTCAGCTACGATCAATTGGAGCGCTCTATCGGCGTCCGTTACACTGCGATCGTGCTGCTGTGCCTTTTGATAAGCCTCTTCGGCCAAAGCGAGTTGCTCAATCTGAGCTTTCTGTTTTAGCGGATCGTGCAATGTGTGCAGGCGCGATTTGGCCTGCCGTTTGACCACTAGAGCCTGCGACAGAACTTTAACATCTGCCTCAAGCCGCTCCTTACGCCCGAGCAATACATCAATGTTGTCCTCGATTGCTTTCCACGGGCTTCCAGCCTTTGCTTTAAGACCTTTGGTGGCTAAGGCATCTAGTTCTTTGCGGCACTGTTCGACGATCTTATCCATACGCCGCCCGCCAGTCACTGCATCAATCTGACCTCGCACACTAGACATCAAGTCGCGGCGCGCAGCCACGTTGCTGGCGTCTTTGTCTTTGCCTTCTGGATCAACATGGGTTGCCCCCTGCCGTACCCAAAGAAGACCGGCAGGCCCTTTGTTCATCTTGTTGATGTTGTCCTCAATCCAAGCCTCAGCATCGCCTTGTTGCTTGATGACTTGTCCGTTTGAGCAATCGATTATTTTTGCCGACTTCTGTGCCAAGAAGGACTTCTCAACACGAAAATCCTTTCCGTCTATTTCCACAACAGCCGCAACGCACGCGGCACCGCCTGAATAAGGTTGCAGGTTCTTCACCTCTTGCGAGGATGATCCGTGTGGCACAAAGAACAAGGCATGTAGCGCGTCGAGGAATGTCGACTTTCCAGCCTCGTTCTCTGCCGTGATGGTTGTCAAACCATCACCAAAAGGTCCCAGCTGCGCTTTTTGCCCGCCGAAACGACGTACATTCGTCAACTCAAGCTTCCGCAATTTCATTGGGACGGTTCCTGTTGGGCAACATGGAAGAGATGCGTCAAAGCGATTTGAGCGATCTGGACATCCTCAGCTGTCCGCCCCTGAAGGTCCGTCGCTTCGAACAAGCTGTCCGCAGCCGCCCGCAACGCGCCTCCCGTTGCAATCAAATCAAGATCATCGACGGCCTGTTCAATACCCAATCCATCTAGGATCATCTCGAAATAATGAAAGTCGTCAACGATCCGGTTACACGTATCCCGAAGCTGGCTTTGTTCGAGCAGACCAAGTCGCCCTGACGCCTCAAACCGAACCAGCATTTTGTCCCGATCCGAAGCTGGAAGTGCTTCTATCAACTGTTGGGCAGGGTCCGTGCCCGCAAAGAAGTCGAGCGCCAGAAGTCGCCAGTCAAATTGCCCAATCGGAACGGGTGTCACCTGCGGGACGTCTCCGGGTGCTGCAATCTCGACAAGCAGCGCACCCGCTTGGGAATGCCCTTTGAAGCTGTCGGCCTCAGGACTGCCCGAATACCACGTCCGTGGCGTGATTGATTTTTGGCCGTGCCAATCGCCGAGTGCCAAATAGTCGAGTTTAGACTGTTCTGCCCGATCCGGTTGAATGACCGCAACTGTGCCCTCTTCGCTGCCAAAATCCAGAATGCCGCCATGTGCCAAACCTATCCTGGAACGTTGACCGGTTTGCGCATCTGTCATCCAGTTCGTAAGGTCTACGCCAGGGTTCCGCACTGTGGGCGGGGCTGGAAGGATCGCTACGTGATCGCCGATTTCGATAATGTCAGGTGTTAGAGCAAGGATCACGTTGTCGGGCTTGTCACGTTCAATGCGTTCCCAAAGATCAACAGCAGCCAGGCTGTCGTGATTGCCTGGCAAGAGTACCCACAGCAGGTCTGCGAATTCGCTCATGACATCAAGTGCGCGACGGACAACCTTAGAGGGCGGCGCTTCGGCGTCGAAGGTATCTCCGGCAATCAATATGAGCTCAGCTTTGCCGGTCCGCGCCGCATCACCGAGACGCCTTAAGGCACCGAGACGAGCTGTGCGTAGCGCCGCCTGTGTGTCAGCGTCGAAACGACCGAAGGGCTTTGCGAGGTGAAGATCGGCTGTATGAAGAAATCGCACCAGAAAAGCTCCTAAAATCTCTTGTACACCACCGTAGATCTTTGAAGATGTGCCTGCAAACCAGCAATTTCTGAAACCCGTACAAAGCAGCCCGACAAAGCTTAATCAGTTGCTAAGGGGCATCGTCAGCAATGCAAGTACGCTTTGCATCGTATTGCCATGCCGAATTCAAATTGGCTGCATTGATCCTTGGCATTCCATCCCCTAACCTTACAGCCAGAGGTATTTCATGACGAATTTTTATCGCCGCCTTTTTGGCACAACAGACAAGTCCATCAGCAAGACTGTAGAAGTAGTTGAGAACAATAAAGCCGAAGCCTCGCACCCGATACTTCCCGGATCGAGTGATAGATTTGAGCTACTGAAAACGGGAACATTTAGGTTCGTGGCCGTTGATGTAGAAACCGCCAACAGCAACAATTACAGCATCTGCCAAATTGGCCTAGCGATGGTCTCTGTTACTGGCGAGATCCACACCGCAAGTTTCTTGGTTGATCCAGAGGAACGGTTCGACGACTTCAATGTCCAACTTCACGGAATTGATGAGGAGGCCGTTTGCCGTGCGCCGATATTTGAAGTGGTGCTTCGATCAATGAGGCCATTTCTGGAGCGGCACACACTCATCCAGCACAGTAGTTTTGACAAGCGGGCCTTTGATGCTGCTTGCAAAGGGAACGGTATTCCGAACCTGCGAACAAACTGGCTCGATAGCGTCATCATCGCCCGAACAGCTTGGCCAGAGCTAAAAGGCAATGGAGGCCACGGATTGGCCAGCCTCAAGACGTTCCTGAACTTAGATTTTGATCACCATGACGCCGAAGAAGACGCCCGGGCTGCAGCCGAAGTTGTTCTTCTTGCAGAGACTCACTCAGGTGAAAAGTTCACAGCCTTGGCAAGAACAGCGAAGCAACGAAATCAGAACTATCCGGTTTCCGTGGCCGTTGGGGGCAACCAAAGCGGGCCACTCTACGGACACGTTGCTTGTTTTACCGGGCAGTTGTCTCTCAGCCGGCCCGAAGCTGCAACTATAGCAGCTGGCGCCGGTATTGCTGTCAAAGCGGGCATGTCCAGAAAGGTCACGTTGACCGTCGTTGGTGAACAAGATTTGGCTACTCTCGTGGGGCACACCAAGAGCTCCAAACACCGTCGGGCCGAAGAACTTATCAGCGAAGGCTTTGATATTCGTATAATTGGTGAACTGGAGTTTCTTGAGCTAGTTGGCAAAATGCCTCCTTAAAGCAGTGAAATTCTAATCAACTACTTTTTATCTACGGTCCAAACGCCATTAATCGGAGATCCGAATGCCCTACGTAAACTCATCTGCCATCTCTCGTATTGAATGGGACAGTGGAACACTTTCGATCTGGTTCACGGGATCTGGAAGGTACGAATATTACAATGTTCCCGAAGCGATCTTCGAGAGGCTCCTTGCAGCAAGGTCAAAAGGAACGTTTTTCAATGATCACATTCGAGACCAATACGGAGTCTAACCAAGATGCGCGGTGATATCGTAGAGTTCAACAGCGTCTTGAGATTACCTTAAGCCGGCAAATATGTGTCGGTCCCTTTCATTTACATATTGGTGCTACCTTGAAAATAAAAAGTGTTGAAATTCACAATTTTAGATCAATCAAACGCGAGACTCTAGATTGCACGCAGTTCAATTCGTTTGTTGGCCCGAACGGGTCAGGGAAATCGACGGTCTTGAATGCACTTAACGTATTTTTCGGAGAAATTAATTCGTTTTCAGAAGAAGATTTTCACAACCGCGACACGAGCGCTCCTATCGTGATCAAGATCACTTTTCATCACCTAAGTGACGATGCGGCGGAAGAGTTTAGTCACTATGTGAGGGCGGGTCTTCTTGTGGTTCAATCGGAAGTGGCGGCTAACTCAGACGGATCTTTCAAGAAGTCCGTGCGCGGGGAGCGCCTTGTCTTCTCTCCATTCAAAGAATTTTTTGAAGCTAAATCCGCGAAGGAACGCGGCGATATTTTCAAGCGCCTGCAAGGAAAACACAAAGGACTTGAAAACGCCACCAATGACGAAAATCGTCGTGCGGCCCTTGCAGACTACGAGGAGGCACTCCCAGATACCGAAAAGCAGTTAGCTGTAAGTGGTGCCGAATTCTTCGGCGTCAGTAAAGGCGCACACAAATTCCAACGCCATATCAGTTGGGTTTATGTTCCTGCGGTCAAGGATGCTTCGAGCGAGTCCGAAGAAGCGAAAACATCTCATCTGGGCAAGCTGATCCAGCACACCATCAGATCTGGGATGGACTATGACGCAGAACTTGACCGGATCAGAACTGAAGCACTTGATTCCTATTTGAAGCTCTTATCTAATCAACGGACCCACTTGACCGCGCTGCAGGGCCGGTTAGCAGAAAGGTTGCAGGCGGCCGTCATGACTGACGCCGACTTAACTTTGGACTGGAAGAAAGACGAAAAGTCAGTCTCCGTTCAAGAACCTGTGGCACAAGTTCAACTCTCTGAGCGAGGTTATCTCGACAATGTTGAAAAATTTGGTCACGGACTACAGCGTTCGTTCCTGCTAGTTATCCTTCAAGAGCTGATGGCGGTTGATGGCACGGTCAGCCCAACGCTGCTCTTAGGGTGTGAAGAACCCGAATTGTATCAACACCCACCACAAGCGCGGCATCTCGCTGAAATCCTGATGGAGCTATCAAAAGGTGATGCTCAGGTCTTAATCACGACGCACAGTCCCTACTTTGTGGAGGTCGAGCACTTTGATGGCATTAAAATGTTCCGCAATGTGTCCGGATCGGTTTCGGTGTCTAAGTCATCGTTTTCGAACATTCTGAGCGATTACAATACAGCCTTTGACAAGGCATTGCACAACGAGGATCAGGCGCGAACAAAGCTGGCCATCCAAACACAACCGAAATTCAACGAAATCTTCTTTGCTGAGAAAGTTGTGCTAGTCGAAGGAATATCGGATCTCGCCTGTCTCGAGGCCTACCTTCGACTCTCGGGTAAGAAATCAGATTTCCAGAAATCTGGTGCTTCCATTGTTGTTTGTGAAGGCAAAAGCTCACTTGCACTTATGCTCTTAATTGCAAAGAGTTTCAGCATACCATGTCATGTAATTTTCGATTGCGACTCGGGTTACGAAGAGAAGTTCCGAGAAAACCCTGATAAATACCAAGGCGCCCGCAACGAACACATTCGCGACAACGACGCAATCCTAGAACTTGCGGGCCACGGTAAACTAGGAAAGTTTCCTGATGAGCACGTTTTTAGGGAAAACCTTACAGCTTGGCATATCGATATAGAGTCCACGCTAGATCAGGAGTTTGGCTCTGAGTGCGAAGCCTTCCACCAGGCTGGAAGGAACGCTGTAGGCAATCTGAGAGGTTCAAAAAAGCATCCGCTTTATGTTGCAGCCTCAATGTCGTCTGCTTGGGAGGCTGGTAGAAAATTTCCTGTTCTAGAAAAGGTTGTGACTGCGTTACTGGCATAATGAATTTGCCCCTCGTAAGTGTCACATCCCGGCAGGTAGTATGGCTGTTTCTTGAACAGCTCTGGCTTGAGTTTGTGCCAGTCCTTCATCGCCTGCAAGGGCGTCTTGCTGCCCAGGGCTGATTGAGGAAGCTGCTGGTTGTAGAGCCAGACGTAGCGGTGCAGCGTCGTCTCCAGTTCCTCGCCTGATCGGAAATGGTGGCTTTGCAGCACTTCTTCGATGCGGCCATTGAAGCGCTCGACCATGCCGTTGGTCTGAGGCGACTTCGGCGGTGTCAGGCGATGATCGATAGCGAGAGCGGCGCAGAGTTTGTCGAACTCGTGCTCACCTGTCGCGGCGCGCTTGCGCAAACCAAAGAGCCGGTCGGTGAACTCTTTTCCATTGTCAGTCAAAACCGTGCGGATGCGCAGCGGGCAAGAGCGTTCCAGGTCACGTAGAAAGCGCCGGGCGTTGGCCGCCGTCTTGGTCTTGAAGACGCGGATGAAGACCCAGCGTGTCGCGCGGTCGATTGCCACGAAAAGGTAGCGGCGTCGGTCCTCATCGGCCATTTGCGGCAGGTATTTCACGTCGATGTGGATGTAGCCGGGCACGTAGGCCTTGAAGGCGCTGTGTTTCGGCACGGCTGCCTTGGCTTTGAGATCGCGCAGGTTTCCTACGCCATGCCGACGCAGGCAGCGGTCCAGACCAGAGCGCGAAGCGTCTGGATTCAGGAACTCGCGCACCACCGCCAGAAGGTCGTCCAGCGAGACCAACAGAGTCCTGCGCAGCGCCACGGCGACGGCTTCTTGCGCGGGCGTCAGCGTTGTCTGCAGCCGATGCGGCGTATGGCTGCGATCCTCGACGCTGTCGCGCTTGCGCCACTTATACACGGTCTGCTCCGTGATGCCGAAGCGCTCTGCCAGCAAAGGCGCAGGCTCCGTACTCGCTTGGATCGCAGCCCGGATCTTCGGCGTTGTCGTCGCTTGCTTGTGAAGATGGATCAGCATGGTCGCACCCCGTCCCGAATGTCCCTCAGAACCGATCTTGCCATGAAAAATGCAGACCGCCGAGGGCTTATGTGATCATCCGGGATGGAACACGTAAGCTATTATGCGTATTGCAAAACTGTCCGGCACTGGGTTCAAACCGCGTTCGGCATCAAATATCTAAATTGGTAGAACACATAGCTTTGGCCAGAAGCGCGTACGCCTTTTGCAAAAGCAGGCCTTGACGTAGAAGTGCCGAATGGTCACTTCTCTAATTGAGTCCATCTTTCCTGTGGTTTGAAAAAATCGTCTCAACCACTGTGATTAGGTTAAGTGGCTCAAGCTTTGATGAAATCGCATCCAGCTCCAACAATTCGCGAGTCAAATACGGGTGAAACTTCTCGGTCAATAGGTTCCCAGCATCTGCAAATAGATCAACGTCTTCACCTTCTCCAATGCTCTTGAGAACCTCGGTTAGTGGCCGGGTTTCGTAACCCGCTTCCACTTGTAAGAACCCATCATATTGTTCGACAGAAAACCCAAACCCTCTCAGCGCAAGCGCCAAGGTTGTCGTTTTCATTGTCCCTACTCGTGTTGCGATGATTGAGGTCTCTTCGCCCAAATTGATTAGGCGCGCATTACTGAACCCCATCTGCGCATAGTTCAGCCGCGCCTCCTCAAGCATTTCAAGCGCATTCCCGTCCATGTAGAGGGGCTTGGTATCGCCCTCCAACACATCGAACATGCGCGCGATCACTTTGTCATGGATCTCGCCCGGGTCACCACCGAACACAGGCGGCACACCTGCTTTGGCGGGTTTGACCATGATGACCTTCTCACGGTCATGGATTTCCTGGACCAACCAGCGGCGTCCTGAAAAGATCAGCATCATCCCCGGCGAAAGGATGTTGTCGATTGGCAATGTCCCAAGATCCCGCCCGTTTGAAACCAGTCGGTACTCCTCGGGGGTCTTGAACACAGCATAAAAGCTATAGTGCTCGACCAGCCGTTCCCCAGTTTGCCCCAACAGCAACAACCCGCCGTCTGTTTGCTCTATCAACCCTGTTTCAGGATGACCGAGCGCGCGCAGCACATCCGTAAACATTGCTGTGCTGACTTGGCGAAATGGCCCTTCGCGGCAAAGCACGCTGTAAAGAACATTTGCTGGGGCCCCTCCCCGCTGCGCGACCACTGAAAGGATTTGATGGACAAGTGTCGACAGATGCAGCGCTTGCGGCTTGGGTGGTTCACACCAGCCCTCCAGCAACAGATCAATCATCGCAATAGACCGGATCAAGCCTAATCTCAGACGATCCACAAAGCTGCTATCCGAAGAAAGCCTCGTTTCTACCGCGTATTGTCTAAGGATGGCTGGCTGACCCTCCCTGCGCCCCGAACGCCCCAAACGTTGCCGTAGGGCTGCGACAGTGAAAGGTGCGCCAATTTGCGCCACACAGGTTACATCACCGATATCGATACCCAACTCTAAAGTGGACGTGCAGACAGCCGTGGTCGGTTTGCTGCTGTCTTTCAGGCGCCGTTCAACAAAATCGCGGTGATCGCGTGAAAGGCTGGCATGGTGAGGATAAAACTCTTGGGGAAGATGCTCTTGCTCGCACAGATTGCGCAGTCGGTCAGCGTAAATCTCGACACGTTGACGCGCACCGGCAAACACAAGATTATCGCTTCCCCGTAGATGCGCGAACAAATGCGTTGCGACAGCGTCTGTGGCAGATGGGGTGTTGTCGTCTTCTCCACCGGACAGATATCCCCGTAGCTGGAGTTTCAGTTCCGCTTCTCCGCCGTCTGCTTCGATCAATGTGACGTGTTCCGCATTGTCAGGCCGCAGATAAGCGCGGGCAAGATCCATATCGCCAAGCGTCGCAGATAGTCCAATCCGGCGTATGGGCCTTTTGATTGCCAACTCAAGACGAGTGAGCAAAGATCGCAATTGCACCCCGCGCTCACTATCGAGCACAGTGTGCAACTCATCGATCACCACAGCTCGGGTCGCACCGAACAGGCGCGCGATTTCCAAGCCCCGACGTACGAACAATGCCTCAAGCGACTCTGGCGTGATCAATAGTATCCCTTTGGGGTTTTTCATCGCACGCGTTTTGACTGATTGCGACACATCGCCGTGCCACGGCACCACTGGAAGCTCCGCCTCTTGGCAGATGCCTTCCAGCCGTCCCGCCTGATCGGTGATGAGCGCCTTGAGTGGCCCAATATAGAGCACGTCGAACCCGCCACCCTCTGCTGGCGCATCCAGCACCTGAGAGATCAACGGGAAAAATACGGCCTCTGTTTTGCCGCCAGCCGTCGATGCCGCGACGATGAGGTCGTTGTCACTTTCGTAAATAGTCCAAATTGCACGCGCCTGAATGTCGCGCAGCTCACGCCACCCCTGCTGTCTGATCCACTTCTGGACGGGGCGGGCAAGTTGGTCAAAGGCGCTGCTCATCCTCGAGGCTCAGAGCTTGAAGCTGATCAGATCGTCGTCACCGCTCGGTTGAGCGCCAGTCGTTTCCTCTACTTCACTCATATCCTCGCCAAGGTCTTCCGAAACGTCAATCTTTTCGATTAGATCGCTCCACTCGACGCCTGGGTTTTGCTCCAACACCGACAACAGATCCACAAAGGCCGTCACCGTGTTGCGCGGCGTCCTGAAATAGGCCTCTCCAATCCGATCTGAGCAATGGTTCATAAAGGCTTCCAACGCTGTATCCGGCAAAGCCGTTTCATCGTCTTGCATGACGCGTCTGACATTGGCCAACAGAACAAACAGATCTTCTGGCGTCAGACTTGCCAGCCGCACAACCGGCCCCGACAAATCAACAAGACCATCACGGGCAAAGGTGTTTTCTGCCAGCCGCGATTGCAGGGCTTCGTAGCTGTAAAGCCCACGGCGCGTGTTCATCAAAAACTCTGGCGTGCCTCCCATGAGAAACCCAAGGTTCTCCGCGCTGCCCTGAAGGACGTCATTCAAAATGCGCAGAATCTGCTCGTAGTTCGCATTGCGCGCTTGGGACGATGTCAGCTTGAACAGGTTCACCATTTCATCGAGGCCGACAAGCAGCCCTTTGTAACCGGCCTCGCACACAAAAGCAGACATCAGCTTGAGATGATCGTAAACGCTCGCATCATCGACAATCGTGCGCACGCCAAGGGTCTTACGTGCATCCGTGCGGGTTGCGAATTCTCCCCGCAGCCAGCGCAGTGCTGCAGATTTGAGCTCGTCATCCCCGTTCTCGTGGCCCTCCCAATACCGGCGAATGACCTCAGCAAATTCAAAGCCACCAGTGAGTTCTTCGAAATGGCTCAGACGCTCACGGATAATGGTGCCAGTCGGCACGTCTTTTTCCTCGGCGTCTCGGTGGGCTTGGCTGACAAACCGTTCAACCACACTGGCCAATGCACCGCCGTCGGGCTTTGTGCGCGTCGACAGGTTGCGCGCCATCTCTGCGTAGAGGCCACGTGCCTGACCTCCCGTCGCGTGAATACGTCTATCAGGGGCAAGATCAGCGAACATCACCACTAGCCCTTTTTCCAAAGCCACCAAACGGATCAGGTTCATAAAGAAGGTCTTGCCTGATCCATACTCCCCGATAACGAAACGGATGGCTGAGCCGCCGTCCGCGATACGTTCCATGTCCTTCACAAGTTCTTCGATCTCGCGAACGCGTCCTACCTGAATATGACGCAGGCCCAGTTTTGGCACGACCCCCGCCCGCAAAGCCTGAACAATTGCATCGCGTTCACGTGGCTTCAATTTAGACATGACGCCCCTCCCCTTCCAATTTTTGTTTTACCGCATCCGCAATCTCCGGAGACACGTCATATCCATCATACTCGTCCAGCAAGGCTTCATCATGAGTCTCAAAGGCCCACTCGTTTACGGCCTCCAATGCACCTGACGGCATCAATCCATGCTTTCCGCAAAGCTGCTCGAATGCGTCCTCGGTCCAGTTCTCTTGACCCACCAAATCCAACAGCAGTGCCCCATGTTTTGCATCTAGCCCAGCAAACAGCGTTACATCCTTGGGGTCCCTGCCCTCTTCTGCTTCTTCCTCGGCTTCAAATATCTGTCCAAGGACAGAAGACACCCGCGCCGTATCTGATCTAATAGCCGCAATCCGCGATGCATCCAGCACTGGCCCGGTTGCCTTTTGTAGCTCAGGAATGGCCTCTCCAGAATTGCCCGGCTGGGCCGCGCGAACAGTGCGTGGTGCATCCGCAATTTCTCCAGCGTGCAGGTCTGAATACGCAAGCGACGGATCAAGACCCAATGCCTTGTACACCTTCTCAATACTGGCGACTTCTTCGGATTGGATGACACCATCGGCGTGTGCCGCACCCACCAAGGCCGCACGCATCGCCGTTTGGTCTTCCACACCAACATCTTTGAGTTTGCGGCGCAGCAGCGTCATGTCAGGCGGCACAGCAAGGAACCATACCATATTTGCCTGAAGCCGGTGGCGCTCCTGCTCACTCAGCCCCTCAACAGATGCAACTTGAGCCTCCAACGCATTGCGTTCAGCTTCGGCGATACGCCCATCAGCATGGGCGACAAACGAGGCAAGAGCTAACTCCATCAACGCAGTCTGATAACTTGCCGAAACATCTTCCAGCTTTTCGATCTGCTCGCCGAGATCAAACAAGACCACAGGCTCTTCCGGTTTCGGGGAACGCAGTGCAAAGCGTGGATCAGGTGCCAGCCCAAATCCAAGACGCGCCAAAGCATCTGCCGCCCCTGTTAGCTGTCGCTTGCCAATTTTCGTGCTGCGCTGTCCTTCGAGCTTTTCGATCACGTCGGCCAGCGGAATAAGTCCGCCGCTCTTCATGATCCCCCTCGCCCACTCTTTCAGCGCTTCCATTTCTGTCGATGGGAACAGGGTCCACAGATCTAGTGGCAAGAGGGCATGCGCTTCGATGCTTCCGCGACCCTCGGGGTTCCGACCAAGATAGCGGCTCAGCTTATCAAGGCCGTCTATGACTTCGTCCGCGACTTCCTGCGCAATCTCGACCGGCTTTCGCAATCCGGAGATATCTGGAACGGGTTTGCCGTCGGCTGTTGGGTTGAGTGTCCCCTCGAACTCGCTTGAGGCTGCGCGATACGTTGCTTTGAGGTGTTTGCGCGTCTTGCTGACCTTTAGCCCATTGGGAAAGCGATCGTCGAACCGGATCTTGAACAACGCCAGAAACTCTTCACGACAGCGCGTAGCGGGCGTGCGTAAATGGCTCTCTGGATGGCAAATCAACCAGCTCAGGACCCAGTCTGCGCTCAGGTTTTCTCCCTTATCGAGACGCGCGCCAATCGCATACTTCAACGAAAATGGAAGCTCCCAACCCTGGCGTTCAAAGGTCGGCTCCAGCGCCTCAAACTCAGTTTCGGCAAGTGTCGCGATATCAAGAAATTCACCCAAGTATCGTTTCACCGAATGGTTTTCAGGATAAAGAGAAATCAATCTCCGAACTTCCGCGATGATATCCTTTGCATCTGCGTTGGATTGGTCGACGAAAAATCGCCGCTCTTACCCGTAAAAATACAAAAACATGTAACCCGGATTATAGGATGGGTCAGAACGGCCACTTGCCAACCACTCAAGATAGGTAGCCCTGCTTCGTGCTGAAATATCGGAGTACCCAGGCCAGTACGACATGCCCTCCCCTGCCCTATCGTCCCCTGTCCTAGCGACAGAAAGAGACGGGTCAATGAATGCTCTGCATTTGTCTTGATAGCCGTGCTGATTGAGCAATGGCGGCGTGCCGACATAAACCATTCCACCGATATCTCGTCCAGCAACGGTCGCTGTCTCTGCCGCAGATATCCAGCCACTCCTACGTGAATTCGTTTGCGTCTTTTGTCCTTTTGGCCGCGCGTTTTCATACTGCGTTGCAATGGCGGAAAGTGCTGGTGCCGCAGACTGGCCAGCACGCACAATTTCAGCGTGATCCTGTTTTGGAAATTCAGGCGGCAGTTGGGGAGATGCGGCTGGCTTCTCAGCGCTCATCGGAGGTTTGCGGACAATCTCTTTATCGGAAATGCGCGGCGCGATGTTGGGTGAATGGCTACGCTGTTTTTTATCTTCAACCGTATCCGGCTTGCTGAGCGCCTTCCGTGCCCTTCTGCGCTCTTGCAACCACACAAGCAAGATAGGCAACCCAAAGGCAAAGAGCATTTGACCGCCAACGGGCCAGCCTTGCAACACAGTCACTACGGCCACCATGCATATCAAAAAATAAATCGCGAAAAAAAATAAAACTCGAAAAAACGTTAGAATTGATGCCATTAACGAAACCCTCTTTCGGAACACACTAGATTGCGTGATTTGCGATGCAATCACTATCGCTAAAGTAGCAGCGAAAATCTCTGCGACTTTCAATAACTACGCTCTCGGTCCGCGTCACGATGAGAGCAGACCAAGGCAGGTCCTAGGATGCCAAGGCTTAATCATTGATGTCACTCCACAGGGCGCTCACGGGGAGTGCAAAATTTCTATCACCAAAGGTGAGTTTTTTCTGACCCAAATAGAACACGATGCCGGTACATGCCCGACTACGACCGGGTCCGTCTTTTGAGAACCATTTGAGGTGTTTGAAATCATCTCCGCTGACTGATGCAGAAGCTTTGACCTCGACACAGACCAGATGGCTGCCGCCGTCGATCAGGATGTCAATCTCTCGCTGGTCCGCACTGCGCCAGTGATAGAGCCGATAGTCAGCGGCCTGCATTGGGACGGCACGCTGGATCTCGTTCAAAACGAAGCTCTCAAGCAGACCGCCGAGGGCTTGCGGATTGTTGTCGATGGTAAAGGTATCTTCAGTGAAGCGGCGCAAGGCACAGGCTATGCCTGAATCTGCGAAGTGATATTTTGGGTTCTTGATTTCCCGCTTGCCCTCACCCGATGTCCAGGCACCCAGCTTGGTGAGCATTGATAACCGTATCAGGATATCTAGATATTGTTCGACCGTAGCGCGCTGCAGCTTGGTCAGTTTGGCGAGTTCGGACGCGTTGATCTCTTGAGCCGACCGTGCCGCCATCTGGTCTATCAGGATACGCAGGGCATCTGGCTTCCGAACCGGCGTGATATCTGCCACATCGCGCTCAACGACCGCGTCGATATAGTCCCGATACTGCCGCTGACGGGATCTGAGTGGCAGCGTTCTGGTTTCAGGAAAGCCACCTTCCAGAATGAGATCAATGTAGTCACTTCGGCTGACCGGCTCTGGATCAACCACTTGCCCTAGCTTCGGGTCTTTTTGCATCGCCCAATCCATTAGGCGGCTGACAGGTGCTCTTTTGACTTCGGCAACTGACAAGGGCCAGAGCTTAAGTGTGCGCATCCTGCCCGCAAGCGAGTCAGCTACGTCAGTGGTCGTAAATACGTTGGAGGATCCGGTAAGGACAAACTGCCCTTTGCGCCGATTGGTATCCACAACCCTCTTAATTGCCAGAGCCAGCTTTTTAGACCGCTGAGCCTCATCAATGATAAGCGGTGCGCGGTCTAGGTCTTCCATCAGACTGGCGAGCTGCCCTTCTGGGTCCGATTCAATGGCGGCCAAGACTGCAGCGTCATCCAAAGTGATAAAACGGCCATTGCCAAACAAGTCTCTTACAAGTGTCGTCTTGCCGACCTGCCTCGGACCTATGAGGTTAACCACACGTGCTGATGCGATTGCATCTTCAAGCTCTGGAATGAGGTGTCTTGGCAGGTAGTCTTCTGTTTCACTCATGGATCGGAGCTTCCCTTTCGAACTTTGTGGAAAACATACCGTGTGAGGGGTCTGGTTCCTTACCACAGATTGCATATTAGAATGTCCACCATTTGTCTACTAGAAGCTTCACCATTTGCTCATTAGGAAGCTCACCATTTGCACACTACATGAGCTTCTGCGTGTCAACTCGCCAGACCAGCATCCTGTAACCCTTCGTGATCAGGCAAGTCGCGGAGGCTTTCCATCCCGAACACCACCAAGAACTTCTGCGTCGTCACATAGGTATAGGGTGCCCCGGCCCGCGGGCTGCGCGGTCCGGTGGTGATCAACTCTTGCGCTCGCAGACGTGCGATTAGATCGCGGTTGATATCTTTGCCGAAAATATCCTTCAACCCATCGCGGGTCAGTGGCTGGTGATAGGCAATCGACGCGAGCACAGCGACTTCGAATTCATTCAAGTCTACCAGCTGGTCGCCCACGTCCGCCGCCGCGCGTATCGCTCTTGCAAATCGCACCCGCGTGCGCATCATCCAGCCATCGCCAACCACGACCAGCTCATAGGGACGACCGGCCAGGTCCGCTTTGATATCCTCGATCAGCACATCCACCGAGGCGCCCTGCCCCACAACGCGCGCCAGATCCGCAGCGCGCACCGGTGCCGCACTGGCAAAAATCACCGCCTCGATCCGGCCCATCCATTCCCGCCACCGCAGGTCCGGCGGCAGGTCTTCCAATTCAGTGTCTAACTCGGGCGTTTCCTTGGTCATGTTCACACCCCGTAGAGCCGGAACGTCGCGCGCCCAGTGAGTTCGCGCACGACGCCCAACTCCACCAAACGATCACAGAGCCGCCGTGCCGCACGGTCTGTCATTGGGACCGACGTGCCTTGTATCATCGGAGACAACATCCCCGATGGCGACACTGCATCATGGCTCAAGAACACCGCCAAGGCCTCATTTGATCCTTTGGCCCGCAGGGTTGGCGCAATGGCCTGCAACTTGGCGGCACGCCTCCCAAGATCCGCAGCCCTGCGAATGGCCCCATCGCAGGCCGCAATCATTGCCAGATGCACACGAGGACCTGGATCGCCTGCCCCGTCCGCGATCGCGCGGATATCCTTGCGCGGCAGATGCGCCGCCAATAACGGCATGGGCCGATCCCACCCAACCGCGCGGGCCAGCGTCAGATCCGCCAACCTCAATGCCGCCGCCTCCTCGCGGGGAAACTGTCGCAGCACGTCCGCCAGTATCCGGCTTGCCTGTGCAACCGGCGGTCCTGCAGGGGCGCCAAAATCCGGCAGCACGTCCACCACCGCGGCGGGCACCACCGTCCTGACGCGGTCGTTCCAGCCACCCGCGGCCAAGTTCACCCGCGCCAGCTTGCGCCATGCCACAAACATGTCACCAGCAGGCCCCAAAGCATCCCCTGCCCGCCCCAGTCGCACTGGCCGCGCCAAAGACACCGCGTCCCGGATATCGGGGGCGGAGTCACTGCGCCCTTCCAGCTTTAAGCACGCGACCGCCGCATCCAGCGCCAACCGGTCCCGCAACAGCGCACCGGGCAAATTGGCACCCGAATCGCGCAGCACCACATCTAGCGTGGCCAGGGCCGCCCCCGATATAAACGCAACAGTTTCAGGGGTATCGTCCTGCGGAAGGGTGATCCAGCCGGGTAGCAACTGTATGCTCTTGGTAGCGCTCAGAGTGGGTTTAGCGGCTTGGTTCATCCCGAAAGCCTAAACCCACGCGGCGCTTTACTCCAGAAAATGTTGCGCTAACCGCCCCACCTTACATCTCTGCGTTATGTCCAATAAGGTTGTCTTATCGGACCTAAAAGATTACGCTGCAGGACAGTCTCAAAATTAGCGAATTTTAGGGGAAATAATGGACTCAGAGACCGAGAGGTCCACTTCATCCCACTCTGATGCATCGAATATTGCCCAGGGACGTCGTTTGTTGGCAAGATGCCTCAAAAGACGCTGTCTCTCGCGACGCTCGAACGCGCCTTTCTCGGAGCCCCTCTGATATGGGCCAACAGAACGACGGAGACGAGAGAGATCAAGCAAAAAGCGATGGGATCGCCCTGCCCTCGCATGTCGCTGGCTCTGGCACGCTTGACCGCCTTGTCGATACCGCGCGCGATTACGCCAAAGCTTCCACAGCCGAAAACACCAACAAGGCCTACGCTGCCGACTGGAAACACTTTGGGCGATGGTGCCGGATAAAAGGTGCGGATCCCCTGCCGCCCTCGCCCGAGATGATCGGTCTCTATCTGGCGGATATGGCTGCGCCAGTTGGTAAGACCCCGGCAATAACGGTCACGACCATTGAACGGCGCCTCTCCGGTCTTGCCTGGCACTATCAGCAACGCGGCTTCACCCTCGACCGCAAGAACCGCCACATCGCCAGCGTGCTGGCCGGGATTAAGCGCAAACATGCGCGGCCGCCGGTGCAGAAAGAAGCGATCCTGCGCGACGACATCCTCGCCATGGTCGCCACCCTGCCCTACGATCTGCGGGGGCTTAGAGACCGGGCAATCCTGCTTCTGGGATATGCGGGCGGTCTCAGGCGATCCGAGATCGTCAGCCTGGATCACGGCAAAGACGACACGCCAGAGTCAGGTGGCTGGATAGATATCTCCGACGACGGCGCCCTGCTCACGCTCAATGCAAAGACAGGATGGCGTGAAGTGGAAGTCGGCCGGGGATCAAGTGACCAAACCTGCCCCGTTCACGCGCTGGAGCAGTGGCTACATTTTGCCAAGATCGATTTTGGGCCGGTGTTCGTTCGGACCTCTCGTGACGGGAAGAAAACCCTTCCCGCACGGCTCACGGACAAGCACGTCGCACGCCTCATAAAGCAAACCGTACTGAGCGCAGGTATTCGCGCGGACCTGCCGGAGAAAGATCGGTTAGCCCTCTTCTCCGGCCACTCCCTGCGCGCCGGCCTCGCGAGTTCGGCCGAAGTTGATGAGCGCTACGTCCAGAAACACCTCGGCCACGCGTCCGCCGAGATGACACGGCGATATCAGCGGCGCAGGGACCGATTCCGCGTAAACCTGACCAAAGCTGCGGGCCTGTAAGGTGTTGGCGAAATACTAACCCTTGTCCGAGCCGTCATTCTTGAGTGTCCCCAAAGCTGCGATATGGCGGGGTAAATCACTGCGCGAATGCAAGAAATCTACGATCAATACCTCAGTGGAGCGCTCCAGGAACACGACAAAATGCTCCCCTGCCCTAGCGTAGCGCAGGTCAGCTTCGTCATCGATAAGGACTGAACAACTTTGGGACACCGCATCGCCACGCACAATCGCTTCGCATCTTGCGACCAGTTCGGTCTCATAAATGTCTGCCTGACGGACACCAAACTGTTGAATCGTCCATCTCGCGATATCGACAAGACTGTCCTCTGCGCGTCGCGTAAGGCGAAACGATCGTGTCACGCTTGCGAACGGGCTCTACCGAAGGCGCGGCGAATGGCGTCAGAGCCCGTACCATCGGCTAACTCGTCATTTTTCGCCTGTGCCAGCCCCTGCCTCAAGCCGCTTCGAAGGTCGGCCAAACCGGCTTCCTCGCGTTCGAGCAGCCGCAAGCCTGCCCGAAGGGCTTCGCTGGCATTTTGATATCTTCCAGATGAAACAAGGCCTTGAACCAGCTCATCTTGGGACTCTGTCAGCACCACATTGCGTGTAACCATGGGCCACCTCCTTATTGGCAATATATGCCATCACCTCGGTTTGATCAATCATGTCAGTTGAAACCTTCGCAAAATTTAAGCGAACACATGGGACCTTAGCGTCCACCGAACATCCTTTTCGATCTTGTGATGGCGACGTAGCACCCAGTTTTCGGGAGGTTTCGCCGCTTCCATATCCTGCCCCTATCGGCGTTGATACCTTTTGCCCGCCTGCCCTATCCCCCGCCTTCGGTGCCGACTCCGGGGCGCTACACACCGTCAGTCAGGATATCCAGGGCGCGCTTCAATGCATCGCGATGGTCGGCCAAGGATCCAGCAACCTCTCGCAACTCCGCGCCCGGCACGGCAGCCAGTTCCTGAACACGGACGATCCAGGCCGCCCCGTCGACCACGACAGCGGGCGTCAAACCGGGAAACGCTGTGTAGCGGCCAGCCTCGCGCAAGGGCGCAACGATGCGTGAGGCCTCGATACCGATCAGGTCGGTCTGCAGGTCCACAACAAGCTGTCCGCTGCTCAGGCGATAGAGGTCGAACTGTGCCATGCGAGTAAGACCCTAGAAGCTTCGGAACGGTGCGAGAGGCAGTCCCTCCCGGGCCACCTCTTCGGAATAGGCCCTGATCGCCGCCTGGTTTTCTTCCCGCCACAGACGGTTTCGCTCAACCTTTGCGGCCTCGGAAATCGCGGCCTCCGCAAGACGCGACATATTGAGGCCGAGCGCCCGCGCCGTTTCCGCCACGCCCGCATCGAGCGTCAGATTGACTTTTATCCGTCCCATCCAGACCTCCAAGAGTATATGTATGAATAAGGAGTATAAACCACACGCCTCCGCGCCGCAAGAGGAGCGCGACGAAATCGATCTGCCTGCCTGGGTGGCGGGATCCGGCACGCTGGATCGCCTTGTCGAAACCGCGCGCGATTACGCAATACAAGCGGCTTCGGAAAACGCCCTACGCGCCTATGCAAAAGACTGGGAACATTTTACCCGCTGGTGCAGGCTGAAAGGCGCGTCCCCCCTGCCCCCCGCGCCGGAGATGATCGGGCTCTATCTCGCCGACCTGGCGTCGCCTTCACGGCCCCTGCCCTTTCGCCGGGCCGCCCGATGGCGGTCAACACCATCAAACGCCGCCTGTCGGGTCTTGCCTGGGCCTACGCGCAGCGTGGTGTCACCCTTGATCGTAAGAACCGCCATATTGCCACCGTGCTGGCCGGGATAAGGCGCAAACACGCGCGCGGCCCCCGGTTTAGAAGGAAGCCACCATGGCGATGATATCCTCGCCATGGTGGCCACTCTGGGTTTTGATTTGCGGGGGCTTAGAGACCGGGCAAACCTGTTCCTGGGATATGCGGACGCTCTCAGGCGATCCGACATCGTCAGCCTGGATCACGGCAAAGACGACACTCCAGATTCAGGTGGCTGGATCGAGATCCTCGATGCTGGCGCGAGGTCGAGATTAGCCGGTGATCATCCAACCAGACCTGTCCGGTTCACACGCTGGACCGATGGCTGCGCTTTGCCAGTATCACCTTCGGCCCGGCGTTCGTGCGGACCTCTCGTGACGGCAAGCGAGCCTGGGAGGCCCGCCTCAACGACAAGCAAGTCGCACGCTTCATTAAGCAAACCGTACTGAGCGCAGGTATTCGCGCGGATCTGCCCGAGATGGGCCGTTTGGCGCTATTTTTCCGGCATTCCCTGCGCGCAGGTCTCGCAAGTAGCGCCGAGGTCGATGAGCGCCATGTCCAGAAACATCTGGGTCATGCGAGCGCTGAGTTGACCCGCCGCTATCAGCGGCGGCGCGACCGCTTCCACGTCAATCTGACCAAGGCGGCAGGGCTATAGGCCCCCGCCCTTTTCATTCACCAAGTAACGTCGGGATATCTCGACTGCCCGCGGGCAAAACCAAGTCTCATCGGATCCTGCTGTCGAGACGGCGCATGCGGCCGAGGTGATCGGAAACAGTAACTCCATGATCTATGACCTGCCGCATTGTCGCGGCTTTCTGCAGATCTCCGGAAGCAACCGGGTGCCTTTCGAGACCGAATCAGAAGCGGTCAGCTTCGGGTATCGGATGGCGCGGAATTGCTAAACAGAACACCTCATACGATCCAATAGCATCAGGTACATCAGACGTAGACCTTTGGAGATATCAGATGGTCAGAAGAATTACAGTCGAGACCGGTCCTCACAGCCAGGCGCAGGGCGATCTTCACCAGATCCATGAAGATGGCCGCCTGACGGTGGATACCGGATCTGAGATGGTAACCGGCACCCCTCTGACAGCGCTTACGCAGGAGCAGCTCGCGAAGATTCAATTGGAGCTGAATGCACAAGTCGTGCCGGAGCCTGCGCTGGGTTGAGCCGCTGAGAGATGCGTATTGCAGCACAGATGTCCTATGTGGGCTGCGGGCAGTTTGCCCGTGGCCCGTCGCTTCATACTGCTTCCACTCCCGAGCAGCTTTAACAAGTAAACTCGATTGACCGCGGTCAATTGGGTCCGTTCCGGTCTTAATTGACCGCGGTCAATTGGGTGGAAGCTCATCATCCGACTGCCACTTTCTGAGCGTGTATCAATCGAATTATAAGCTTCGCAGGATCGAATGTGTCTGCATGCTTGCCTGAAACAAGTGATCTTATGTAGGCCCCGTGATTCTTAATACGGCTGCCCATTTGAAGTACGGCGGCAACCGTTAAAGCAAGGCCGGTTTTTCCAAACTTGAGCTCGGTCTGATCAAGAACATCTTCAGCGATACCGGCCATACGGCCAACTGATCGGCCCAGCCTGTCCATATCATGCCACCTCGTGACGGGTGCCGTGGCGAAGCACATAATTTCAGGGCAGGCGGCCTTCACTTGATCAAGCCTTATCTCAAGATCATCTGATTGGCTTGGCGCTTGTCCGTGGTCACAGGCATTTAAATTCCTATTATCCTCTCTGCGCTTTGGTGGCGAAACATCGGCTGGATCTCGTTGGCCCGTATCAAGCGTCACGATCTTCGGGCTATCAGAATCAAGATCTTCTGTAATTGACTTCTGAATGTGCCGGTCAATTTGACTGTCATCGCCGGACAGAATGGTGGTCGGGGCAGGGGGGTCCCGACTGTCTGCCGGGCTCAATTCTGCGATCATGCACTGTAGCTGTGCCGCACTCAGTTTGCGTCGGAGTGCTTTTCTGATGATCTCCGCATCACTGTCAACGTTTCCCCCCTCGAGGATGACCTGGCGGATCTGTGAGAGCCGGTCTCGCAGGATTGCGATCCTTCCGGCCTCTAAGATAGCCTCAGATGCCAGAGCGGAGATTTCCTGCGCGCGATTGAAGATGGGGGCGAGATCGAAACCGTACCCGATCAGTTCTCCGGTATCGGGGTCACGGCGCGCAAACCGCTTTCTATTTGCAGAGTCATGACGTTCAATAAGTCCCGCACGCACCAGTATGCTGATGTGGCGTCTGATTGTACGCTCCTCCATCCCGTTGGCCCGATCCGAGAGTGTTTTATTGGAAGCGAAGATACGGGTGCGCGGATTGTCCTTGGGCAAAAGCGAGATCAACGCCTGAAGCAGCGTAATGGCACGATCTTTTAAGCCGTATTGACGGCGCGCAGATCGAAGGTCACGCAAGATCTTCCAAGCGTCGGACGCTGACTGCGGAGAAGTGTCTCGGGTCGGCGCCGCAAGGGCCGAGTTCGTCTGGATCTGATGAAATGCCATGTACTGCTCACGTAAAGACCAGGCAGACCTTTCCCATGCCGACCAATTGGCCGGTTCAGCTTTGCCCGTGGGCAAGGTCTGAAGAACTCTGATTCGAAGCGGGGGTGTCGATAAAAGTGCCTTCAGGCAACAATTATCGGTCCGACCGAATCGGTTATTCTTGACATGAGTGCGGGGAGTGGTATCTCTGTGGTGTCAAGCATAGAGGCCTCTCGGGATATCATGTCCTGGGGGGTCTTTTTTTATGGTCCTCTGACGTGCCTCCTTTTCTAGGTTGATGGTTACGAGTTATCGCCCGATGCGCTATCGGCGCTATGGGTCGAGCTTTCAGACCATTGCTCGAAAAGCTCACGCAGAACCTGATCCGCGCGTGCCTCGAGCCATGACCCGAATTCCGGGTTCTGCTTTGACAGAACCTTGAGTGTGAGGGCTGATCCAGCGGAGCGGATCTCGCCAATCTCCCGGCCGTCAGCCGTCGTAATCTTGCGTGGAGGGACCTTGGCGCGGGCGGATCCGCTCCCGACTGCCTTCCCTGACGCCTTCTGCGCCTCAAGATCTGCAATGAGGGCCTCGAATATCTCGAAACGCTCCAGTGAACCCGGTGCTTGCGAAAAAGCACCCAATGGTAGGTCCGGCAACTCGATCCCATCCTTCAGACGCAAGGCAACGTCATGCCAGCGGCGACGTCCAACATCTGGGGCAGGGCCGATATCACATATCCAATCCATCGGGATGAGCGACAGGACGACTTCCATCCGTGACAGTGAGGTACGATCTATCGCGAGCGCGTCAGTGATGATGTCGGTTTCATACCCGGCTTTTCGAAGATCAGCTGCAAAGACCGCCTTCTCGATGAAGGTCGGGTTGGTTCTCTGGCTATTCTCCTGCCCTTGGGCAAGAACGGCCTCCTCTTCGCCCATCGTGCGGACCATCGCCTTGATTTGCAATCCTGCGCGGCGCGCGGCGGCAAGTCTGCGGCGGCCGTAGACGATCTGATAGCGGGATCTGTCACTCGACAACGGGCGCACAAGGATCGGCACCTGTTGACCATGATCGGTCATGCTGCGCGCGAGCGCGTCAATATCCGTAGCATCGATGTCGAGCCGGTCGCGATGACCGGAGCTCTCTATGAGGCTGGGATCGAGATCCTGCACCATGCGCGAATTGCGCCCGGACAAATCCATGCTGAGCGCGCCGAGCGCGCCCATGCTCGGACCTTTGTCCTTGGGCGGAGTCGCTTTGGGTTCGGGCGGGGCAGGGGAGGGGGCCGTGGGGGCCTCAGATTCAGCCTCGTCGCGCGGCTCCAACCCTTCGAACATGTTTTTTCGTGCCATCAGACCCGTCCCCATGCATGGTGAATGGATTCCTCGAGTTCCTTGGCGACACGTGTGATCGACTCGAACGCGCGATCATAGGTGCGGCGGTTGATCTGCCCCCGGTCGATCTCGAACAGGGTCTGATTGGTCATTCCCGCGTCCGAAACGGCAGTCGATTTGAGGAAAGGCTCCGTCATGACACTTGATCCGAACTGAACCCGTAGAAACGCAGCCATCTGCGCCTGAGGTCCATCCGAGGGCTCGAACCGGGCGACTAAGTAGCGGATGAAGTCGTAATTCAGCTCATAACCGTTTTGACGCACCACATCGAGCAGGGAGCTGGCCATGGTCAGGAATTGCGCCAATGAGGCCATGTCGATCATGTTCGGGACGACTGTGACCAGAAGTCCGGTGGCTGCAACCATTGCCGATAGGGTGATGAAACCGAGCTGCGGCGGAGTATCAATGATAACGATGTCATACTGCTCCTCGACCTGCGAAATAGCCGCTTTCAGTCTGAGATAGAAGGGCATCTGGTCGCTTTCGCGGAGTGCGCGGGGCGATTCGGTCTCGAATTCCGAGAGGATCAGACCCGCCGGAGCAAGATCGAGATTCGGGAAGTAAGTTTTGTGGATAACGTCTTGCATCGGAACCTGTTGCTCATCATATCGTATGGCATCGTAGATGGTTCGTCGCGCATTCAGGTCCGCGTCGGGCATCTGGCCGAGTAAACCAGAAAGCGATGATTGCGGATCGAGATCCACGCAAAGCACTCGATATCCCGCCAATGCAAAGAAGGAGGCGAGATGGACGGCAGATGTGCTCTTGCAGGAGCCGCCCTTGAAGGTCGTCACCGCAACTATTTGAATTGGCTCATCTTTTTGCCTTTTGGGAAGAAATTTACCGGGCGTCTTCGACTGCGCCGCGAGCGCCACCCGGATTTCCTGGACGTCCTCCGCGCGGTACATCTTCCGGTTCCGCTCATCATTCTCGATGTCGGGAATCTTGCCATCATGATGAAGCTTGCGCAGATAGGTTTGGCTGATGCCAAGCAGATCCGCCACCTCGCCGGAGGTGAAGCGCCGTAGCGTCTTTACGTTCTCAGGAGAGAAACTTCGTTTAATATGCGCATTGAGTGCGCTGGTGAGCCTTTTGGCATCACGTTCGATCTCATGGAAGACCGTTTCCTGTCCGTCGAGACTCATGCTATATCCTCGTGCCTGATCTGGCCCCTTCAGGGGCTCTTGTTCGTAACGCGAATGCCTCAAGCTTGACGCAACGGCGTTACTTATTCCGTTCTGACATCGCGAGGACGATCTGGCAAGAGTTTTCCACAGGCAGTAGAATATGCTTCATATGATCTTATCCGAGATTTGCCGATGAATCCTCACTTTCGTGATGGGATTCCAGATCCAAGCCCCGGATGCGTTGAAATTGACGAAACAAGCGTCAAGGTCATCATCGACTGGATAATGAGAAATCGGCAGTGGCTGGATCACCCGCCCTAGAAAGAAATAATGCCCGCAGTTTCCGGCAGGCCTTACTGTAGCGGGGCAGGGGGGTCTGGTTAGAAGCGGAAGCCCAGACCAACGCTCACGCCGTTGATGTCCGCGCCTTCGGTTTCCTAGTAGCTCACCTGGCCATCGAGATAGATCGATGGAGTGACATCATGCTGGATCCCAAGCGTGCCGCCATCAGTCATGGCGCCGACAGTGTCCCAGTGCTCATATTCGGCGCTGATACGTGTCGCCGGGTCGACCTTGAGAACGGCGGTGCAAAAGTCCGCCTTGGTAGCGGCTGGATGATCCAACCGCCAGTCAGCGATGTATGAGGCGGGACAGATCATGAATGATGAGCGGGTCGACAAGGCTGGGTATCGCCCCGCCCGCCCGGCCGGTCGAGACGCTCATCCTTCACAGGGAGCATCGCGCCTGGCTTTAAGCGCGGCTCTCAGAGCCCTTTGAGGGGGTGACGGCGTCATCACTCACCATGGGCCTCTTGGCCTTTGCATGGAGTCTGATGCAAGCTGCGCGCCCGCATATACGTCAGACCTGTCCGAGGTGATCGATACCTATCAGTCGGACTACTGGCTTTACGGCCATACCCATTTTCCAGTGGATGTCATTGAGGGCAAAACCCGGATCATGAGTATCCGTCCGGTCTGACTGGCGTTGACTTATTCCGCCCAGTTCCAAGGCATGAGGTCTTCGAGACGGGTCATCTTGTGGTCCGCGACGCGAGCGAGAACCCAGCGAAGCCAGGCCTCTGGATCGACCTTGTTCATACGGGCGGTCTCGATGAGCGTGTAAGCGATGGCGGCGGCTTCACCGCCCCCCTTTGACCCCATGAAGAAGTAATTTTTCCTGCCAAGAGTTACCGGTCTGATTGAGCGCTCGCAGATATTGTTGTCCAACTCCAGCTTGCCGTTTTCGAGATACGCCCGGGCCTTGGGCATGCGGCCGAGCGCGTAGCGGATGGCCGCGGCCAATGTCGACTTGCCGGAGATCTTGGGCAATTGCAGTTGCAGCCATACCTCCAGATTGTCGAATACCGGCTTTGCTTTTTCCTGCCGCAGGGCAACGCGTTCTTCAACGGGCTTGTAGCGCGCCTCTTTTTCCACGGCATAGAGGGCAGCGATCCGTTTGATCGTCTCCTCGGCGATGGCAGAGCCCTCGCGATCATAGACCTCGACAAATTTACGGCGCACATGGACTATGCAAGCCTGTTCGCTGGCCTTGCCATGCCCGAACAGCCCGTTAAAGCCAGTATATCCGTCCGCATGCACGACCCCTTTGTAGCCAGACAAATGGCTGACCGGATGCTCCCCCTTGCGATCCACGCTGAACTGATACCACGCACAGGGCGGTGCCTGCCCACGCCAGGGGCGTTCATCGCGAACATAGCTCCACAGTCGCGCGGTTTGGGCCTTTCCGGTTTTCCCCTTGGTTTGCATTTTGACGGGCGTGTCGTCTGCAAAGAGGGCTGGTCCTGCCCGCACCAACTTTCCAATATGGTCGGCTAAGGGCTCCAGCAGCGCCGTGGAACGGCCAACCCAATCGGTCAGCGTGGAGCGATGTAGATCGACCTTGTCCCGGGCATAGATCTCGGACTGGCGATATAACGGCAAGTGATCGCAATATTTGCCGACCAACACATGTGCCAGAAGACCCGGACCGGCACGTCCGCGCGCAATCGGGCGCGAGGGCAACTCGGCCTGAGCGAAAGCCTCGCAGCAGGTGCAGGTCATACGCGGACGCACGATCCGCTTCACAATGAAGTGGCCGGGGACATATTCTAACTCTTCGGTGACATCTTCGCCGAGCTGCTTGAGCGCACCGCCGCAATCGCCGCAGGCATCACCGGGCGAGAGCACCTCTTCTTGGCGTTCGAGGTGGTCAGGCAGTGGGGCGCGATTGTGGGTGCGTTTGGCTGGGGCAGCCTCATCCACGTCGCCATTTGGCGCTGCCTTTTGCACCTCAGCGGCCGCCTCAATCTCAGTGTCTTCCTGCAGATCGAACGCGAGCTGATCCAGGCTCTCGGACTTGGCCCCAAAACGGGCCTTGCGATGTGCCGCCAGTTCTTTCTTCAGCTTCTCGATCTGGTAGGCTTGAGACTTGATCTCGACTGCCATCAGCTCGCTGATAGCCCGCAGTTCGGTGGGGCTTTCGGGCAGGGATTTGAAGGTCTCAAGCATACGGAATTTATATCCGATCAGCCTACCGAACGGAACACTAAAACACTCAAAAAACCCATGCTTTGTTGGGCTATCCCGCCTGCAGGGGCCGCCAAGTTCTTTGCGGCATTCGCCAGTCGATTCCCTCCAGAAGCATCGCCAACTGAGCAGCTGTCACGCAAATTTTTCCGTCCTTGGCTGCGGGCCAGACAAACCGTCCCTTCTCAAGACGCTTCATAAAAAGACAGGCGCCCTGCGTATCCCACCAAATGATCTTCAGCAGATCGCCACGGCGGCCACGGAAGACAAACAGATGCCCCGAATACGGGTCCTCGGCCAGCACCCGCTCGGTTTGCGCCGCCAGCGTATTGAACCCACGCCGCATGTCCGTCACGCCTGCCGCGAGCCAAACCCGCGTGTTGCTCGGCACCGGGATCATGTCATCAGCCCCTGCATCAGACCCAAAATCGCCGACAACTCCGTTGAGCCTTCCACCAGAATGCGCCGCCCATCAGACAAGGTGATGTCCACGCGGTGCGCCGAGATAGCGGCACCGGTCTTCGGTGGGCGTGGAGAAATGGGCGGGTTTGATATCTCGGAGGACCACGCTGTGCCCTCAATCTCGATAGGCAGAAAATCCGAAGTGTCCTCGGTCGCTGCGCTGGTGTTTCGATCAGGCGCAAACTGTGGATCCCGTAGCCACGTAAAGATCAGGTTCGCGTTCATCGAATACCGCCGCGCAACCTGCGCAACTGAAACACCCGGCGTCAGCGTTTGCTCGCAAATCGAACGCTTTTCGTCGTCAGACCAGCGCCGCTTCTTCTGACCCTTCACCCCACCCATGACCAACCTCAAGATGTCCACTATCCATAATGGACACTATCACCCACTCTATCACGCAGGCAGGGCAGTCAGACCGGACGGATACGTTGTACCCGTAGCTTCATGCCAAAGGCAGAGCCCGGATGTAGAGTATTTAGCCACGCAATATATTCTACATTCGCATCTCAGGCTATTGTCTTTGGGTGAAAATTTTTCAAATTATCGTTGCACGCCATATTGGGCGAGTGATGAAGTAAAATTGCACGTGGGAGTTGGGTGAGAACTGTGACTGATTATTTTATCAGGTGCCTATCCATCCCAACGGGAGGATCCATCAAGAATAGGACTGTTACAGGAGGCAGGCTTGATTCCTGAATTTTCTGATCTTTTACGATGACTTAACCCTCAATATGGATCAATATCGAAGCTGCTTATCGGCGGCACGACATCCGACCTGCAGACAAGAGTGAATTAAAGAGTGCCCCATTTAAATGACGAAGCAACGCCCATTGCGCGGCTCATCGGACCGGATGGCAAGAGCATGGTTGGTTTGGTCTCTGTTTGGGAAACATCGGAGTTGGCAATACTGTGGCTTAATTCAAGAAAAACGGCAGCTTTCGTTGACGCTAAGATTGGTTCCAAGATGTTGGCGAAGGCCAAATCGACAACGCCCGAAGAGTTGTTTGCGTTTCTTGGCAGGCTTCAAACACTTGCTAAATGATCGTTATTACTGGTGGGACGGCTGCCCGAACATAGGGACAAATTCGCATAAGCGCGCAAATGTGTAAATCGACATCATTCGACTAAGTCTCGCGCAGTACTATTGTTGCCTCCGGACAGAATTTCCGCCAGCGATGATCTTTTTGATCAGCCTCGCGACCGCTTTGTGCTCTTCTATCTCGAGGTCAGAACCGCCCGCATTCTCATGGGTGGCGGCAGCATCTTCTAGGACGCCCAAAATCTCCCGTTCTGGCAGGACTTTCGCATCGTTCAGTGCAAGCATGAGTGCTTCACAAATTGAAAGCGCTGCGATACCTGATGTGCTATGCTCGGACATATTGATGGCCTCTCCGGACTGTTGCGCTTGCACAGTGGACCCGCGCAGCGGTCATAACAGACTCTCAAAGAACCAACGACTTTGGGCTGATCTACATCAGTCAATGATGGTTTTTATTTGATAAGTGTTCATTCTTTTGAGAAAGGGGACCATCATCGAAACAAGACCACTCGCGCGTAAACTGGGTGCTTTTGTAGCACTGTCCGAGGCGGAGCTTTGCGTTCTCGAAAGGTTGCACAAGCGTAGGCGTACTTTTGTAGCCGGGCGCGACTTGGTGCATCAAGGGCAGGCGGATCAAGCGGCCTATATCCTTGTTTCCGGTTGGGCGTGTTCATACAAACTTTTGCATGATGGCCAACGACAAATTGTAGATTTCCAAATCCCCGGTGACTTTTTGGGGTTGCGCAGTGTGGTCCTGCACGTCTCGGATCACAGCGTTGAGCCGGTTACAGACATAGAAGTCACCGAAGTATTTGGCGCTGATCTGTTTGAGGCGTTTGCTGAGACGCCACGTCTGGCGACAGCTCTCCTTTGGACGGCGTCCCGCGATGAGGCGATGGTGGTGGAACATCTGGTGGGTATCGGGCGGCGGGGTGCGGCGGAACGCATGGCCCACTTCCTGCTGGAACTTGGCAACAGGTTATCCCTTGTCGGCATGGGCAGCAAGGCGGGATATGATTGTCCGCTGACCCAATACTTGATCGCCGATGCAATCGGGTTGAGTGCTGTGCATGTCAATCGGGTGCTGCGACAGTTGTGCGAGCAGGGCATGGTCACGTTTCGCGACGGGCATGTGACGTTCGATGATTATGATAAGTTGGTCGCATTTGCAGAATTTGAAGTCAGCTATCTGGATCAGTTGGGTCCACTGTTAAAGTGAGCGCGTGTTTTGTAGTTCCGCCACGAGCGAAAAACGAGAAACACGCGGGTAGGGGGACAAGGGACATGTCGTTCCCCGCGTGTTTCTCACTTGTCGACTGTTCACTGTTGCGTAGCGAACAATTTCAGTATCGCACCGCCGTCGTCTTCCCATACTGATGCAAGTTGGTTCGGACCTAAGATGTAAGGTTTTCTCGCCATGCCGGTGCCGCTGGTTGATCAAGGTCCGTGGGAACTGGAAATATGACATCTATTTCTGTTCCACCAAGCGACGTCTGCGCGCAATCAAAATGACCTAGCAGCCCAAGCATGGCAGTGTTTTCGCTGTGTACCAAGGCATTGAACGCAGTAATGCCGCCCTGTTGCGCAAATTTGGCAAGCACGCCAAGCAGGAGGCTGCCAAGTCCAAGGTGTTGATATTTGTCGGAAATGGTGATCGCGATTTCTGCAATATTCGGCTGGTCGGGCAACCGAATGAAACGGGCAATGCCGATCGGTTGAGGTTCATCCGTGCCAGTCAGCAGCGCGCCAACGGCGACGTGATCAGGCGTGTTGGTCGCTGTGAATTTGTCCAATTCCTTTTGCGAAAGATCTTTGTGTGCGCCCAGAAAACGGAAATACTTTGCGCGTGCTGACAAGTGCTCAAGACCTATCTCAAGAAGGTGACGGTCGTTTTGCGTCACTTCCCTGATCAGAACGGATGTGCCGCACTTTAGGGTCCCTGAGAAAGGTGTGAGCATCATCTTTAACAGCGCGCGTCTGGCGCAACACGTGTTCCGGCATGACCATCAAGTATGGCGCGTGCATCGGAGAGTTGGCCGATACCAGCGCATTTGCCGCCGTAATTGATGAAGGTGGCAGCTGCAGCGGCTTTTGGCCCCATTGACCCGAGCGGTAGCTCAAGGGTTTCGATCTCGGACGGTGTTATTGACCCGATTATGCGTTGGTCATCGGCACCAAAACCGCGATAGACGCCCGCGACATCTGTAAGCAGCAAAAGCGCATCAGCATTCAGACCCACAGCCAAAAGGGCGGACGTGCGGTCCTTGTCGATGACCGCTTCAACGCCTTCCATCTCGCCTGCAGCATTTCGCATCACCGGTATGCCACCACCGCCCGCACAGATAACGATATGCTGGGCGGCCAGCAGAGCCTTAATAGCATCCAGGCCAATGATCCGGAGCGGCAGGGGCGACGGTACAACGCGTCTGCGGCCACCAGATGTTTCGTGCACCATTGACCAGCCATGTTCACTTGCGACCTGTGCTGCCTCATCCTCCGCGTAGACTGGGCCGATCGGTTTGCTTGGATGCGCAAAAGCGGGATCGTTCGGGTCCACCTCGACCCGGCTAAGAAGTGTCGCGCACTGCGCACCATTGGGCAGGGCGTTCATCAACTCCTGCTCAATCAGATAGCCGATCATGCCGTCAGTTTCAGCACCCAGAACATCCAGTGGCCATGGCTTTGCCGGATCATATGCCGCCCCATGCAGCGCCAAAAGCCCGACCTGCGGGCCATTGCCATGTGCCACGATAATTTCATGATCGCGTGCCAGATCTGCAAGTGCAAGGGCGGCAATCCGCACGTTCGTACGTTGAACGGCTGCTGTCATCGGCTCGCCCCTGCGCAACAAAGCATTCCCGCCAAGAGCCACAACGACACGCATGTCAGGCCCCCATTGTGGCGACGAGGACCGCCTTGATCGAGTGCATCCGATTTTCTGCCTGATCAAAAACAACAGAGGCGGGGGATTCAAACACCTCCTCCGTCACTTCCATGCAGTCGATCCCGAACTTCTGGAAGGTCGTCTCGCCCACTTCGGTGTCGCGATTGTGGAAGGCGGGCAGGCAATGGAGGAATTTCGCGTAGGGATTGCCGGTCAACTCCATGATCTTTGCCGTGACCTGATAAGGCGACAACAGCGCGATCCGTTCTTCCCAGACGTTATCGGACTCGCCCATGGACACCCAGACGTCCGTATAGACAAAATCGGCACCTTCCAACCCTTCGGCATGTTTCTCGGTCAACGTGATCCGTGCGCCCGTGGTCTCGGCAATGGTGCGGCACTGCGTGACAAGGTCAGCATCGGGCCAACAACTTAGCGGACCGCATAGGCGGATATCCATTCCGATCAGGGCCGCCCCGACCATGAGGGACGAGCCCATGTTATTGCCTGCATCCCCCATAAAGCAGAACGCAATATCGGACAGATGTTTATGCGTGAATTCCTTCATGGTCATCAGATCGGCAAGGATCTGCGTTGGGTGGAAATCATCCGTCAGCCCGTTGAAGACCGGCACGCCGGAAAACTCTGCTAGCACCTCGGCGTCTTTCTGGCCAAAGCCGCGATACTCAATGCCATCGTAGAAACGGCCCAGAACCCGCGCGGTGTCTTTCATCGTTTCTTTGTGGCCGATGTGGCTGCCCGATGGCCCCAGATAGGTCACATGCGCACCTTGATCATATGCCGCGACCTCGAAACCACTTCGAGTGCGGGTGCTGTCCTTTTCAAAGATCAGGGCGATGTTCTTGCCTTCCAGCATTGGCCGTTCATATCCACCTGCCTTAGCCATTTTGAGGCTTGCGGCCAGTTGCAGAAGGTGCCGGATCTGGTCCGGTGTGAAATCGAGCAGCTTGATGAAACTGCGTCCGCGTAGGTTCTGTGGCAT